>CAZIVZ010000004.1:0-30827 GCA_964542495.1 uncultured Aquihabitans sp. | reverse complement strand
GCCTCGTTGATCTCGACCAGGTCGATGTCGTCGAGCGTGAGCCCGGCCCGGGCCAGCACCTTGCGGGCGGCGGGCACCGGCGCGTTCAACATCAGCGTGGGGTCGTCGCCATGTTGGCGGTGGCCACGACGCGGGCCCGGGGCGTGAGGCCGTGGGCCCGGGCGTAGTCGGGGCTGGCGATGAGGATGGCGGCGGCGCCGTCGACCACGCCCGACGAGTTGCCGGCGTGGTGGACGTGCTCGATGGTGAGGTCGGGGAACTTGCGTGCCACCAGCTCGCGGTAGGTGGGGAGGTCGTCGCGGTGGCGGTGGTCGGCCACGGCGGCGAACGACGGGGAGAGGTTGGCCAGCGACTCGGCGGTGGTGCCGGGGCGGGGGTACTCCTCGCGGTCGAGGGCCACGGTGCCGTCGAGGTTCAGCACCGGGACGAGGCTGCGGTCGAAGCGGCCCTCGGCGATGGCCACCGCGGCACGCCGCTGCGATTCGGCGGCCAGGGCGTCGAGCGCGGTGCGGGGGATGCCCTCGAGGGTGGCGATGGCGTCGGCGCACACGCCCTGGTGGGGCTGGGGGTGCAGGTCCCGGAGGTGGGCGTTGTTGGCGCCCATGGGCAGCAGCCCCTTCTTGGGCAGCGACATCATCTCGGTGCCGCCCGCGATCACCAGGTCCTCCATGCCGGCCATCACGGCGTTGGCGGCGATGTTGGTGCTGGTGATGCCCGAACCGCAGAACCGGTCGAGCGTGACCCCGCTGGCCTTGATGTCGTAGCCGGCGTCGAGCGCGGCCATGCGGCCGAGGTCGCCGCTCTGCTCGCACACCTGGGAGCTGGTGCCCCAGACGATGTCGTCGACCTCCGCGGTGTCGAACCCGTTGCGGTCCACCAGGGCGCGCAGCACCGTGGCGGCCACGTGCTGCGGGTGCAGGTGGGCCAGGGCGCCCTTGCCCTGCTTGCCGATGCCGCGCGGGGTGCGGCACACGTCGATGATCAGCGCGTCGGGCATGGGTGCGACCTCCCGGTCCGGATGAGGGCGTCAGTGTGCCAGAGCGCGGTTGGCGGGGCCGCGGTGGCCGGTTGACGCACAGGAGACCGGGCACTACACACGCCGGATGGCCGACCACCACGCCGATCTCGGGGTTCGCCTGGTGGGGGAGGAGCTCCTCGTCCCCTGTCTCGACGGGGTGGACCGGCGATACCTGTCGCTCGATGCCGGCGCCTCCACCGGGGCGCTGAGCTCGGTGGGCCAGCGGGTGCAGGAGTTCCTCCCCTGGTACTCGAGCGTGCACCGGGGCGCGGGGTGGAAGTCCCAGTACGCCACCGCCGCCTACGAGCGGGCCCGCGAGGCGAGCCTGGCCTTCGCCGGCCGCACCGACCCGACCGACGTGGCCATCATCTGCCGCAACACCACCGAGGCGATCAACCACCTGGCCTACCGCCTTCGCCTCGAGTTCGGCGACGTGGTGGCGACCACCGTGGTGGAGCACCACGCCAACCTGCTGCCGTGGGGGCGCGTGGCCACGCGCCGGTACGTGGAGTGCACGAGCGGGGGCACGTTCACCGTTGACGACGTGGTGGCCGCGCTCGACGCCGAGCCCCGCCCCAAGCTGCTGGCCGTCACCGGGGCGTCGAACGTCACCGGCTGGCTGCCGCCCATCGACGCCATCATCGACGCCGCCCACGAACGTGGGATCCGCGTCTTCGTCGACGCCGCCCAGCTCGCCCCGCACCGTCCCATGCCCGTGGGTGCGGACTTCGTGGCGTGGAGCGGGCACAAGATGTACGCACCGTTCGGTGCCGGCGTCCTCATCGGTCCCCGCGAGGTATTCGAGGAGGGCGACCCGTTCCTGGCCGGCGGCGGCGCCGTGGACCTGGTGGACCTCGACGAGGTGGTGTGGACCGACCCGCCCGAGCGCGAGGAGGCCGGGTCGCCCAACGTGATCGGAGCGGTGGCGCTGCACGCCGCCATCGACGAGATGACCGCCATCGGCTGGGATCGCATCGTCGACCACGACCGGGCGCTGGCCCGCCAGCTGCGCGACGGCCTGGCCGCCCTTCCCGGGGTGCGCCTCCTCGGTTCCGGGTTCGACGACGTGCTGCCGGTGGGCACCTTCGTGGTCGACGACGTTCCCCACGCGCTGGTGGCGGCCCGCCTCAGCGCCGAGCACGCCGTCGGCGTCCGCCACGGCTGCTTCTGCGCCCACCCCTACCTGCTGCGCCTGCTGGGGCTCACCGACGCCGAGACCGCCCGCTACCGCGACGCGGTGCTGCGCGGCGACCGTCGCCACATCCCCGGTGCGGTGCGGGCCAGTGCCGGGCTGTCCACCACCGCGGACGACATCGACCGGTTCCTCGACGCCGTCGGCCGCATCGCCGCCGGCGAGCCCGCCCCGGTCGACTACGACCAGGACCAGAACACCGGCGACTTCTGGCCCCGCGCCGCCGCCGGTCCGTGGTCCAGCCCCGACCGCAGCCTCGGGGCCAGCTGCGCCCGGGGCTGAAGCCCGGATCGGCGCTGTATATACCCACCTCCTTCTCTCTATACTGCTGGGGTGACGAAGCACTTGGTGGACATCGACGACGACACGCTCGGCGCAGCTCGAGCTGAGCTCGGAACCTCGACGCTCAAGGACACGGTCAACCAGGCCCTCCGAATCGTCGCCTCCTCCCGAGACCGACGCGTGTCCCAGGCCCTGGACGCGCTGGCCGCCGCCGACCTCGGCGATCGGAACGACGCGTGGCGGTGACGCACCTGGTCGACACGAGCGTCCTGAAGCGGCTCTCCGTTCCGTCGGTGCGGAGCGTCGTCCAGCCGCTCGCCGATGCGGGCCGCCTCGGTCGCGCTGGGATCTCCGATCTCGAAGTCGGGTACTCCGCCCGGAACACCCGTGAGTGGGACCGGCTCCTCGGGGCACTCGAGGTCCTCACCCTCGTGGAGACGACGTCCCTCCACGTCACCCGCGCCAAGCAGGTCCAACGCCTGTTGTCCTCCCAGAGCCAACGAGGACGCAAGATCCCGGGCCTGCTGATCGCGGCGGCGGCCGAGGCCGAACGGCTCACCGTGCTCCACTACCACCACGACTTCGACAAGATCGCCAAGGTGACGGGCCAGCCCTGCCAGTGGGTCGTCCCCGCCGGGTCGGTCGACTGATCGGCGCCTCGACGGCGTCGAGCGCCCGCCCCGCTCGAAGGCGAGGAGCTGGGGTGGGTCCAGGTCGTTGCCGCATCCACCGGAACGCCGCTCCGCTTCCCCGTGGGCAGAAGGTGGCGGTCGTGGTCGAGCGGGGTCGACGCCGAGGGGTCGCACACTCGCCCGATGCGGGTGATGCGCGCACGCAGCACCGTTCGTACCGTCGTACATGTCGGCTGGAATCGAGACGGCCTGGCGGCTCTGCCGTCCAGGGGACAGGAGGCCTGATTGGGCGGCCCCGACGAGACTGGCTCGGGGGTCGAGGAGCAGTGCTCGAGGGTGCTCCACGGCCTTCTCACCGGCGAGGCAGCGGCGGACCTGACCGACGACCTCGCCGATGGTGTCCTGGTGTGGAGCCCCCGGATCAGGACCTCGTGCCGCGAAGACCTGCTCCTCTCGCTCGAAGACGGCCTGGTGGGTTGCGACTCGCTCACCGAGGTGGAGGTGGCGGTCACCGACATCGAGGTGTCCGGGCCGCGGATCTCCCTCGAGTGGCAGCTCACGGGACGCTTCACCGAGGTCCACTTCGTGGACGACGACGTGCTCGTGGAACCGACGAACGAGCGGGTGGAGGTGCGAGGACGATTGGTGGCGATCAGGGTCGAGGCGCAGATCGCCGCCCTCACCTGCTCGTTCGAGGAGCGCGAGTCCTGGCCGTGGCGCGCCCGCGGCGCCTGATCGGCCGGGCACCCGAATCGATCAGCTCGTCGAGCCGTCGGCTGCCTCAGCGGGTAGCAGGCCCGCGGCCCGTGCCGCGTCCACCGCAGCGCTCCTCGATGACACGTTCAGCTTGCGATACACCGCGGCAGCGTGCGTCTTCGCCGTGTTCCGCGAGATGAAGAGCCGCTGGCCGATCTCGGCGAGGCTGAGGTTGGTGGGGAGGAGGTGCAGCACGCGAAGTTCGGCGTTGCTGAGCGACGACAGCCCGACGGCCGTGCGTGCCGAGGCGGCCAGGCGGGCCTCGATCTTCTCGATCTGGGCTCGCGGCTGCACGGCATCGGGCTGAGCTCGGAGGAACCCCTCGGTCTCGTCGAGGAGGCGCCGCACGTCGTCCCAGTCGCCGCACGACAGGGCAGCGTGGGCGAGGGCCAGGCGGGCCTGCACGTTCATCGTCGCTCCGACCGATCGAATGCGAGCCAGGTTCAGGCGGGTCAACGCCGCTTCGGCGCGCGCCAGCGGGGCGTTCCCGTCCATGGCCTCGACCCAAGCGCTGACGGCGGTGACGAGCACGGTGGTCGGCATCTGCTCCAGGTGGTGGTCGCGGACGAGGGACCGTGCCGCCCGGACGTCGAGGCGGGCTCGGATGGGGTCGCCCTCTGCGAGCTCGATGACCGCGAGGTGGGCCCGACAGATCGCCTCCACCGTCACCGCGCCGACCAGCCGTGCTTCGGTCACCGCCTCGGTGAACGCGTCCCGAGCCCGCGCCAGGTCTCCCACGGCGAAGGCGGCCAACCCGAGCGCCTCTGCCGCGCCGGCGTGCCAGAGGCCGTGGGGAAGACCTTCGTGCGCGAGCACGGCGTCGTCGAGCGCAGGGCCGATCGGGCCGATGGCGAAGAGCGAGCGGAGCGTGGCGAGCCGCAGCCCGATCTCAGGGGCATGTTCCCGCCCGGTGTCCAGCGTCCGGGTTCCGTAGCGGACCCACGCCTCGGCGGCCTCGCTGTCGCCGAGGCCCAACGCCGTCAGGGCCGCAACCAGGCACAGTGCCGGGCTCTCGACGATGTGAGCCCGGCCGAGCGTCTGCACCCACCGGTCCACCGTCGCGTAGAGGCCCTGCGTGTGGAAGGCGGGGGCATGCTCGAGCACGAGCCGTTCCGCACGGTCGCCGTCGCCCGCGATCACCGCGTGGCGGATCGCCTCGTCGATCTGGCCGGTGGCTTCGAACCACTCGCTGGCGCGACGGGCCGAGGCCTGGTGCCCGCGCCGGTCGCTCCGCTCGAGCTCATGGGCGAGGACCCGGCGCAGGAGCCCGTGCATGCGATAGGTCCCCCGATCGTCGAGGGGAACGACCATCGCCCCGCCACCGCTCAGCCGCTCCAGGCGCTCACCGGAGTCCGAGCGGTCGAGGACCCAGTCGCACAGCGATCCGCTCAGCGGGGTGAAGCTGCTGCAGCGCAGGAGGAGATCGCGGTCCTCGGGCGAGAGCGCGCCGAGCCACTCGTCGCAGAGGTACCTGGCTATCGCCCTCTCGTCTTCGAGCGAGTCGCGTTGGCCCGGAGGGTCCGCGTCCTGGAGCGCGACGGCGGCGAAGCGGATGCCGGTCGGCCATCCCTCGGTCTCCTCGACGAGGCGGCGGACGTCGTCGGCGGCCACGGTCAGGCCGAGGGTGCTCAGCATCTGGGTGGCCTCTCGCTCGCCGACCTGGAGGTCGGGTGCCGTGATGTCCACGAGCGCTCCTCCGCACCGCCACCGGGGCAGGTGCATGGGTGGCTCGGCCCGCCCCACGAGCACGAGCGTGCACCCCTCGGGGACGTCCTGCACGAGCATGTCGAGCAGGGCCGATGCCGGCTCGCCCTCGAGCTCGTGGACGTCGTCGAGCACCATGACGAACGGAAGGCACGGCTGTTGCAGAGCCTGATGCAGCCACTCCGTCGTAGGAGCGGCTGGCGGCGCGGTCCCGGGCCGCCCCACCTCGATGCCGGCTGCGGCGTGAAGTGCGGTGGCGATCTGCTCGATCAGCACCACCGGGTCGCGGTTGGCTCCACCGATGACCATCCACGCCACGGGCCTGGGATCGTCGGTCAGCCCCGCGGCGACCTGGCTGGTCTTGCCGTAGCCAGCCGGAGCGTGCACCAGCACCGCGCGCCCTGTTGCCCGACGGAGCTTCGCCGCCACGGGCTCCAGCACAGAGACCCCGAGCGGTGGGCTCGGCCAACGCCCGACTGCCTCCTTGGATGGTGAGCCCGCGCGCAACCCGCTCATGCGCCATCCCGGCCCGCGCCCATGACGCGACACTACTTCGGTCATTCCGGACCGTTCCTGCGCCGACGCTCCTTTCACCCGAAGTGGGCGAGGCATGGTGGTGAGGCCGGGCAGATGATGGGAGCGCTCGCCGCCGCAGTTGGCGGTCACCCGCTCCGGGTCGTCGCCCCAGTGGCCTCGTCCCCTGAAAGGACGCCGATGTCGATGACCATCGAGGTAGACGAGCTGGTGGTGGAGCCGGCACCACCGCGGATCGCGTGGGGCTGGTACCTGGCTTCGGGCATCGCGTGGTTCGTGATCGGTGTGTCGATCCTCTCGTGGAGTCCCACGACGATCGGTCTGATCTCGGTCCTGGTGGGCGGTGTGGTCATCCTCGCCGGCGTCTCGGAGCTGGCCAGCGCCTTCGTGTCCGAAGGGTGGAGGTGGCTGCACGCCATCGTGGGGGCGGTCTTCGTGGCGGTGGGCTTCGCCGCCTTCTTCCAGCCGTTCCGCACGTTCGCCGCGTTGGCGATGCTGTTCGGCTGGTACCTGATGTTCAAGGGCCTGGTGGAGATCGTCGTGTCCATCGCCCTCGCCGGGTCCCTTCCGCTCTGGGGCCTGGGGCTGGCCGTCGGGGCGATGAACCTGATCATCGGCCTCTGGGCCATGGGCTACCCCGGCCGGTCGGCGTGGCTGCTGGTGCTGTGGATCGGCATCGGCGCCGTCCTGCACGGCATCGCCGACTTCGTCCACGCCTTCCAGGTCCGGTCCGAACGATGAGCACCCGTCACATCACATCCGAAGGGAACGTCTCCATGGCCCGCAGTCGCGTCCGCACCTTGTCCACCCTCGCGGTGGGCGCCGTCCTGCTGGTCGCCGCAGGTGCGTGCAGCCAACAGGCCAAGGCCGAGCGGGATGGGAGAGACCTGGCCGAGGCGGTCTGCGACCTCCGCGACGCGGGTGACGCCGACGCAGCCAAGGCGGCCCGAGCCGACATCGACGACCAGCTCGACGACCTCGTGAAGCGCTACGGCGTGGCCACCGTCGAGGATCGAGCGGACATCGCCGAGAACCTCGCCGATCTCGCCGAGCACGCGGTCCAGGGGAACGAGGTGCTGATCCAGCAGGACCTGGCGGTCCTGGCTCGCAGCGCCGAGAACATCCGTGACGACGCGGGCGAGGTGCAGGGCTCGGCGTGGAACGGGTTCGCCGATGGGCTCCAGGAGTGCCTCTCGTGACCGAGCAGCACGAGGTGTTCGGCCCCATCGACTTCGTGCTGCTGGAGTTCCCCGGGGAGCGGCTGACCGGAGAGGCCGGCGCCGCGCTGCTCGACCTGGTCGACCGCGGGACCATCCGCATCTGGGACGCCCTCGTGATCGCCAAGGAGGCCGACGGCACGGTCCGAGGCCTCGAGATCGCCGACTTGACCGCCGATCGCCTGGGGAGCTTCGCGGTGTTCGCGGGCGCCCGGTCCGGACTGGTCGGCGACGATGACGTGGCCGAGGCGGCTCAGGCGCTCGAGCCGGGCACGGTTGCTGCGCTCATCGTCTTCGAGAACACGTGGGCCGTGCCCTTCATCGCCGCGGCGCTTGCCGCTGGAGGCCACATGGTCGCCGGTGCGCGCATCCCCGCCGAGGCGGTCATGGAAGCGCTCGACTCGCTCGATGACGACGAAGAAGGGGTTTGATCGATGCCCGGATTGCTCCGAGGAGTTGCCCGAACTGCGGTGGTCGCCGGTACCGCCAGCGCGGTGAGCGGGCGTGTGCAACGGCGCCAGGCCGAGCGGTTCGCCGACCGCGACGCCGCGATCTACGCCGAACGCGAGGCCGCCTACCAGCAGCAGGTGCAGGCGCAGGCGCCCCCGCCGCAGCAGGCCCCGGCCCCGGCCGCGGCCGCGCCGTCGCAGCAGGATCTGATCAGCCAGCTGAAGGCCTTGGCCGAGCTGCGCGATCAGGGGATCCTCACCGACGCCGAGTTCGCCACCCAGAAGGCCAAGCTGCTGGGTTGACCCGCTTCTCCGTGACCGGCCGATCGCCTCGTTTGGCCGCCGGTGCCGTGAGCGATCGGCCAAGCTGGGACCATGGCCAAGACGGAGCACACGACGGGGGTGGCGACCGCGGCCACCACGGCGGCGACGGGCGTGCTGGTCACGCTCGCCGCCGGGCAGTTCGTGATGACCCTCGACAGCTCGGTGATGAACGTGTCGATGGCCACCGTGGCCGACGACGTGGGCACCACGATCACCGGCATCCAGACCGCCATCACCCTCTACACGCTGGTGATGGCCACCCTCATGATCACCGGCGGCAAGATCGGCTCGATCATCGGGCGCAAGCGAGCGTTCCTCGTGGGCTGCTGCATCTACGCCGCCGGGTCGCTCACCACCGGCCTGGCGCCCAACCTCCCGGTGCTGTTGCTGGGCTGGTCGCTCCTCGAGGGCGTGGGCGCGGCGCTGATCCTGCCCGCCATCGTGGCCCTGGTGGCCGCCAACTTCGAGCCGGCGGAGCGGTCGAAGGCGTACGGCCTGGTGGCGGCGGCCGGTGCGGTGGCCGTGGCGGCCGGTCCCCTCATCGGGGGCGCCGCCACCACCTACGCGTCGTGGCGCTGGGTGTTCTTCGGCGAGGTGATCATCGTGGTGGCGATCCTGGCGCTGTCGCGCAAGGTGGTTGACGTGGCGGTGGAGGGCGGGCACCGCATCGATGTGGTGGGCACGGTCCTGTCCGTGCTGGGCCTGGGGACGGCGGTGTACGGGGTGCTCCGCTCCAGCGAGTGGGGGTGGGTCAGCCCCAAGCCGGGCGGCACCGAGCTCTTCGGGATCTCGCCCACCTTCTGGCTGATCCTCACCGGCCTGGTGGTGGTGTGGCTGTTCTTCGTCTGGGAGAACCACCTGGTGGCCACCGGGGGAGATCCGCTGGTGCGCCCGCAGATGTTCGCCAACCGCCGGCTCAACGGCGGGCTGATCATGTTCGCCTTCCAGTTCCTCCTCCAGGCCGGCGTGTTCTTCGTGGTGCCGCTGTTCCTGTCGGTGGTGCTCGCCCTGTCGGCCATCGAGACCGGCCTTCGGGTCATGCCGCTGTCGATCGCCCTGCTCGCCGGCGCCCTGGGCGTGCCCAAGCTCTGGCCCGAGGTGTCGCCTCGCCGCGTGGTCAGGATCGGGCTGTTCCTGATGCTGAGCGGGATCGTGGTGCTGCTCACGGGGATCGACATCGACGCCACCGCGTCGGTGGTGGCCATCCCGATGCTCCTGCTCGGCCTGGGCATGGGTGCGCTCGCCTCGCAGCTCGGCGCGGTCACCGTGTCCGCCGTGCCCACCTCCGAGAGCGGTGAGGTGGGCGGGCTCCAGAACACCGCCACCAACCTCGGCGCCTCACTCGGCACCGCGTTCGCGGGGTCGGTGCTCATCGCGGTGCTCACCGCCTCGCTCATCGGCGGGATCACCGACAACCCGGCCGTGCCCGACGACCTCAAGGCCACCGCCAGCGTCGAGCTGGCGTCGGGGGTGCCCTTCCTGTCCGACGTGGCCCTCGCCGACGCCCTCGACGCGGCCGACGTGCCCGACGACGTGGCCGCCGGTGTCCTCGAGGACAACCGGGTTGCCCGCGTGCAGGGGCTCGACGCGGCGCTGGCGGTGCTCGCCCTCATCGCCGCAGCCTCGCTCCTGTTCACCGGCCGCCTGCCCGACGAGCCGGTCGGCGGCGACACGGGCGCGGCGGCGGGAGCACCGTGAGGATCGAACCCCTCGACGTGTCGTTCGGGCGAGGGTGGAGGGATCAGCCGGCGAGGATCCCGTCGATCTGACCCATCGCCTCGCGCAGGCCCTCCTCCATGCCCATCTCGAGCATCTGCGCCATGGCCTCGGGCGATGGGTAGGTGCTGTGGATGGTCATGCGGGTTCCGCCGTCGCCTCGGGACCGGAGCTCGGTGCGCATGATGGTGACGGGGAGCTCGGGGTTGGGCACGAAGTGCTCGTCGGCGAAGCCGTCCTCGATCTCGAACCCGTGCGGCGCATCGACGCTGCGCACTCGCCACCAGCCGTGGTGGCGGTCGCCCTCGGGCCCGGTCATGAAGTAGGTGACCGAGCCGCCGGGCGTGAGGTCGTGGTCGACCACGGTGGCCGGGTAGGTGGGTGGCCCCCACCAGCGCTCGAGCTGGCGCGGGTCGGCCCACAGCTCCCAGGCGCGGGTGACGGGCACGTCGAAGTCGGCGGTGACGGTGAGGGTGCAGGCCTCGGCGTCCTTCTGGATGTCGATGACGGTCATGGGTGGTCTCCTGGTTCGGGTCGGTCGATGGGGTCGTGGGCGTCGGGGTCGGGTGCGTCGGGGTCGGCGAGC
Organism: uncultured Aquihabitans sp.; assembly: GCA_964542495.1. Classification (GTDB taxonomy): domain Bacteria; phylum Actinomycetota; class Acidimicrobiia; order Acidimicrobiales; family Iamiaceae; genus Aquihabitans. The sequence continues at coordinate 20,417 of CAZIVZ010000004.1, read as the reverse complement.
ACGGCGCCGAAGCGGTCGAGCCGGTCGCGCCACACCGCCTCGAGCTGGTCGAGCAGGTGGTGGGCGTGGCGGAGCGCGTCGACGTCGGTGCGCACGAGCTGCTCGCGACCGCGCCGCTCCTTGGTGACCAGGCCGGCGCGCTCGAGCACCGCCACGTGCTTCTGCACGGCGGCGAAGCTGATGGGGTAGCGCCGGGCGAGGGCGGACACCGAGTGGTCGCCGTGGCGTGCCTGGCGCACGATGTCCCGGCGGGTGGCGTCGGCCAGGGCGCCGAACACCACGTCGGCCTCCGCGTCAGCCGCAAGATCTACAACCATCGGGTTGTGGGTTAGCGGGTGCGGCCCCGGCTGTCGATCGCCTCGGCGATGGCGTCGGCGACCGGACCGGCATCCTCGGCGGCCAGGCGGGCGGTGGTGACCCGGACCCCGGGCCCGCTGACGAGGCGGAAGGGGGCGCCCGGGGCCACACCGAAGCCGCGATCGGCCAGGGCGAGGCAGGTCGAGGTCTCGTCGGCGACGGGGATCCACACGTTGAACCCCGACGCCCCGACGGCCACCACCTCGTGGGCGGCGAGGGCATCGAGGAGCGCGACCTGGCGTTCCCGGTAGGTGCGCGAGGCCCGGTCGAGCACACCGGCCGTGCCCGGGTCCGACAGCAGGGCGTGCACGCTCGACTGGAGGAGGTGGCTCACCCAGCCCGGACCGGCGCGCAGGTGGGTGGAGATGGTGGACACGGTGGCGGCGTCTCCCGCCACCAGGGCCACCCGGAGATCCGGGCCCAGGGCCTTGGACACCGACCGAGCGAGGACCCAGCGCTCGGTGGAACCGGCCAGGGTGGGGACGTCGTGGCCGAGCAGCCCCAGGTGGTCGTCCTCGATCAGGACCACATCGGGGTGGCGGCGCAGGAGCCGGCGCAGAGCCGCGGCCCGTTGTTCCGACAGGGCGGCCCCGGTGGGGTTCTGGCCTCGTGGGGTGACGATGACGGCTCGGGCGCCGGCGGCGAGGGCGGCGGCGAGGGCATCGACCGTGGGTCCCTCGGGGTCGACGGCCACGGGAACGGCCACCAGCCCGAGGGCCCGGAGGGTGCGATGCGCCGGCGGGTAGCCGGGGTCCTCGACCGCCACCCGGTCGCCGTGGCGCAGCGTGGCGGCGAGGGTGCGCTCCACCGCGTCGAACGCTCCGCTCGTGACGGTCACCGACGAGCCGGACGGGGCGTGCTCGCGCCACCATGCCCCCAGGGAGGGCTCGATCGCACCGGCGCGGTAGGCGTCGGCCGGTGGGCTGCGCCGCAGCCGGTCGGCGACGGTGCCCAGGGCGGCGGCGAGGTCCGGCAGCAGGGTCGGGTCCGGGCCGCCGTTGAGCAGGTCGACGGCGCCCTCCGGGAGGTAGGCGACGTCGGCCGATGCATCGACGAGCGACGCGATCTCGCTGCCGCTGCGGTCTCGGGTGACCACCACCCCGCGCCGACGTAGCTCGGCGAGGGCGGCGGCGACGGTGGAGGGGGACAGGCCGGTGGCGGCGGCGAGGGCGCGCACCGACGGAAGGCGGTCGCCCGGGCGTCGGCGTCCCCGGGTCACGTCGTCCTCGATGGCGGCCACCAACCCACGTGCCGACGAGATGCGAGCCAGGCTATTCTGTGCTGATGCAGACATCAGACTGTACCATAACAGAGCGCACTCGGCTCCACCGGGCCCCGAGCCGTGGGCGCCACGACCGCGAGAGCGTGCGCGCCGTGCTCGACGAGGCCTTGATCGGCCACCTCGCCTTCGTCCACGACGGCACGCCCTTCGCCCTTCCCACCATCCACGCCCGGGTGGCGGACACCCTCTACCTCCACGGCTCGGTGGCCAGCCGCATGTTGCGGGCGGCCACCACCCAGACCGTGTGCTTCAGCGCCACCATCATCGACGGCCTGGTGGTCGCCCGGTCCGCGTTCCACCACTCCATGAACTACCGATCGGCGGTCGTGCTCGGGGTGCCGCGTTCGGTGGACGACCCCGACGAGAAGGTCCAGGCGCTCGATGCCATCATCGACCACGTGCTGGCCGGTCGCCCGAGCGAGGTGCGGGCCCACCGGGACGTGGAGGTGCGCACCACCCGGGTGCTCGCCCTCGAGATCGAGGAGGCTTCGGTCAAGGTGCGCACCGGTGATCCGATCGACGAGGACGACGACCTCGCCGGCGATGCGTGGGCCGGTGTCGTCCCCGTGCGGCTGGCCTTCGGCGAGCCGATCCCGGCCGCAGACCTCCCGTTGGACCGTCGCCAGGCGCCGGCGTCGGTGGTGGCCAGGGCCGCTGGGTGAACGCAGTCGCGCGACGAGACGCCGGCTACGCCGGCCTGGGGCTCGGGCCGGGGTCGGGGTCGTCGAGTGCGGCGATGCGCTCGGGCCGGACCACCCGCAACAGGGCCACCACGCCCAGCAGGGCCACGCCCGAGAGCACCGTCATCGGACCGAGCCCGATTCGGTCGGCGAGGGGGCCCTGGATGGTGGCCCCCACGGGGTACAGCACCCCGAGGGCGAGGAAGTAGCAGCTCAGCACCCGGGCGCGCAGATCGGCCGGGGCCCGCAGCTGCACGACGGTGCCGATCCCCGAGAACACGAACAGGTAGGTGGTGCCCACCGCGAGGAGGGCGACGGTGGCCGCCACGGCGTTGGGTGCCAGCCCGTAGAGCACGAGCGCGCCCGGCAGCAGGACCAGGCTGATCTCGAGCATCCGGAACCGGCCCAGGCGCTGCGCGAACACCGGCAGCAGGAGGGCGCCGAGCACCGCCCCCACCCCCTGGGCGGTGACGAACCACGACGTGAGGCTCGACGACCCGCCGAAGCGCACCCGGGCCATGGCCGGGATGAGGGCGATGAACGGTGACGCGGTCAGGGCCACCAGCGAGATCATGACGATGGCGGACCGCACGCCGGGCTCGTCTCGCGCCGCTCGGGCGCCCACCGCGATCCGGGTCCAGAGGCCGTCTTCGTCGGTGGGTGCAGGCCGGGCCCCGAGGCGGAGCAGGCGCAGGGCCAGGAGCATCGCCGCGAACGACAAGGCGTTGAGGGCGAACGCGGCCGAGTACGAGCCCAGGGCGATGGCCAGGCCGGCGAGCGCGGGCCCCACCACCCGACCGAGGTTCCACTGAGCCTGGCTGAGCGACATCGCGGCCAGGATCTGCTCCTGGGGGACGAGGTCGGGGAGCATGGCGGCGTACGCGGGAAAGCCCACCCCGGCCACGCACCCGGCGGCGAACACCACGACGGCGACGGCACCGGGTGAGGCCCGGCCGGTCGCCGACAGCACGGTCAGGATCGAAGCGCACACCATCTGGGCCGCGGTCATGGCCACGAGCATGCGGCGACGGTCCAACCGGTCGGCCACCGCACCACCGATGGGACCGAGAAGGCCCATGGGCAAGAACCCGGCGGCGGCCACCAGCGCGGTCCACCCCGCCTCGCCGGTGCGCTGGGCGACCAGGTCCCCCACGGCCACCGTCTCCATCCAGGTCCCGATGTTGGAGATGAGCCCCGCGGTCCACACGAGGGCGTAGTTGCGGTGGCGCAGCGGCGCGAACGCGACGCCCCGAGCCCGTGGCGCGGCGGCGTCATCCGGGGTGCCCACCCCCGAAGGATGCCGCGCCGGTCATGGCTTCGCGCGGAAGGTCGGCGGGGAGGGTTTGGACGGCGGCGAGCGGGGTACCAGCGAACATGAACGCCACCGTGCTGTCCGTCTTGGCCGTCATCTTGGTCATCGCCGGGATCATCCAGCTGTTCCAAGGCCAGATCATCTTCGGGATCGTCCTGATCGTCCTGGCCGGGCTGGTGGGCCCGGGCGGCTACTCGGTCTTGCGCACCCGGAGCTAGCGACCCCCCAACGTTGCGGCACGCGCCCGGGGCGGGCGCGTGCCGCAGCGGTTGCTCGAAGCATCCCCCTAGGCTCTTCCCGATGACGGAACGGGCGTCCGGACCAGGAGATCTGTCCGCCGTCGCGCCGGGACCCACCCCCGCTCGGAGCGAGCTCGAGTCGGCCTGCGCGGCGCTGAGCGACCGCCTCGGCGGGGTGGTGGTGGCGCTCGTCAGGGTGGACGCCCGGACCAGGACGGCCACGCCCGTGGCCGTGCACGACCCCGATCCCGTCGGCCACCGGGCCCTGCGGTTGCTGGTGGGGGCGGCGGTACCGCTCGGGGGCACGATCTGCGACACGGTGTGCGCCACGGGCGAAGCGGCCCAGGTGGGTCCGGGCGGGTCGGTCTCCGACGACGCCCTCCCGGACGGCTGGCTGCACTACTCGCGCCACCACGGGGTAGAGGTCGCCGTCGCCATCCCGCTCGAGCCGCGCTCCCACCCCGAGCAGCTCGTCGTGGTCGCCCGGCGCGTGCCGGAGGCCTACGAGCCCGACGAGATCGACGACATCGCCGGGGCGGCGCGCGCCCTCCTGGCCGGCCCGCTGTCGACGGCGCCGGCCCTCGACCCGCCGGCGACGGGCTCCGAGGTCCATCCCGTGGCGTCGCCCCGCCCGTCGGGCGCGCCGCCCGGGCCCTGGGGAGCCGACGTGGTGCTCGGGGCCATCCCCCCGGTGGTGGTGGCGGCCACCCTCGGGCGCACGTCGGACCCGAACGCGTACCGTCCCACGGCGGTGCTGGTCCTCGCCGTGGCGGCCCTGGGCCTGCTGCGGGGCCGGGTGGCGGCGGCCACGTGCGCAGTGGCCGCCGTGGGGGTGATCTGGTGGTCGTTCATCGCCCCGGTGCGGTCGTTGCGCATCGACGACCGGGAAGATCTGGTGGGCCTGCTCGTCCTCGCCGTCGCCCTGTTTGCGATGTGGATGCTCGTGGATCGGGTGGATCGGGGTCGCCGGGCGCTGGCCGACGCCGCCGGCCTGTCCGACGCGCTCGTCGACGAGATGCCGGTGGCGTTCGCCCTGGCCGCGCCGGACCGTCGACTCCGTCGGGTCAACCAGCGCTTCGCCGACCTCACCGGGGCGCGGCCCGAGGCGCTCCTCGGTGAGCTGCCCTCGGTGGTGCACCCCGCCACGGGGGCGCGCAACGAGGCACTGGTGCAGCAGGTGCTCGACCGCGGTGAACCCGTCCTCGACACCGTGCTCGAAGCCGACCGTCCCGAGGCGGGCGTCGAGCACACCTGGCGAGCGAACCACTTCCCGATCCGCTCGGGCCGCTCGGTGGTGGGCGTGGGCATGACCATGGAGGACATCACCGAGGACGTGGTGATCCGCCGGCGGGCCCAGCTGCTGCTCCGGTTGTCACGACGCGTGGCCGGCGCCACCACCGCCGGGGAGATCGCCGCGGCGGTGACCGAGATACTCGCCGAGGGCCTCCGGGCCCGCTGCCTGTTCGCCGTGCTCGACGCCGGCACCATCTCGATCACGGCGTCGGCGGGCTACCACGACCCTGCGGTGGCCGAGCGGTGGGAGCACGTAGCCCTCGACCCGGCGGAGCAGGGGACCCTGGCCACCTCGTTGCGGGCCAGCGAGCTGGTCCTGGCGTCGATCCCCGCCGGCGGCACCGCGGCCGACGGTCGCGACACCGCGGCCGAGGCGCACCGGGCGGCCGGCGACGTCACCGTGGCCTGGCAGCCGGTGGTGCGCCCCGGCGACCTGGGGCCCGCGGTGGCCTTCGGGGTGGCGTGGCCCTACGAGCGCCGGCTCACGCAGCACTCCCGCACCCTGCTCCAGACGGCGGCCTCGGTGACGGGGCTGGCCCTCGCCCGGGTGGAGCTCACCGAGCAGACGACGCGCGACGGCTTCCGCCACGCCATGGACGCCATGCTCGACCAGGTCATCCTGGCTCGGGCGATCCGGGACGGGTCCGGTACCATCGTCGACTTCGAGCTCGACTTCGCCAACACCGCCGCCCTGACGGCCACCGGGCGCACGGTGGAGGCCGTGGTGGGTCGGCGGGCGCGGGAGCTGTACCCCGGCCTGGTCTCCTCGGGGTTGTACGACCGCTTCTGCCAGGTGGTGGAGACGGGCGTCCCCTGGGAGGCGGAGCGCCTTCCCTACGAGGACCGGGCGGCCGACGGCCGGGTGGTCTCGGGGTGGTGGAACGTCCAGGTCATGAAGGTGGACGACGGCTACCTGGCGGCCAGCCGCGACGTGACCGACCTGGTGGAGGCGGACCGCCTCGCGGGCGAAGCGCGCGAAGCCCTCGAGCGCGAGCACCTCGCCGTCGACCTCCTCCAGCGCGCCGCGCTGCCCGCCGCCCTGCCCGTGGTCGACGGCCTGGACGTCGGCGCGCACTACCGGCCCGCGCAGCTCCGCCAACCCGTCGGGGGAGACTGGTACGACGCGTTCCGGCTCGACGACGGCGAGTTGGCCCTGGTGGTGGCCGACGTGGCCGGGCACGGGCAGGAGGCGGCGGCCTACATGGTGCAGGTGCGCAACATCTTCCGGGCGGTGGCCATCGAGCACCGCCAACCCGACGAGGTCCTGGTGCGGGTGGACCGGGTGCTCCAGCGCCTCAACGAGCCGGCGGCGCCCTTCGTCACGTGCTGCTACGCCACCCTCGATCCCGGGACCGGCCGGCTGCGATGGGCGCTGGCCGGTCACCCGCCACCGGTGCTGGCCCGGGCTGAGGGCACCATCGACCTCGGCACCACGCCACCGGGTCCGCCGCTCGCCACGCTGCCCGGCACCCGGTACGCGACCGGTTCCACCACGCTGGAACCCGGCGACCTGGTGGTGCTCTACACCGACGGGCTGGTGGAGCGGCGCGACGAGGTCATCGACGACGGTCTCACCCGGCTGGTCGGCCAGGTCCGGGACCGTCCCTCCGGCACCAACGACGAGGTCGCCACCTATCTCGCCGAGCTCGTGGCCGACCCGACCGACGACATCGCCATCCTGTGCGTGTCGAGGTCCGAGGAGGGCGGTCGCTGACCAGCGGACGCGTCTGACCCGCACCGGGAACGGGAAGCGGGTCTCGGGCCGGGGGCGCGGTGCTTCCCGGTGGACCGGAAAGAGCCAACCATGCAACCCGTCATCCCTCACGGTCGCGGCCCGATCTCCTGCGCCCTGTTCGACCACTGGCGGGATGGAGCAGCGCTCGACGCGCCCGTCCTCGACGGCCTCGATCCCCTGGTCGACGACGACCTGCACCTCGCCCTGTGGTGCTGCTACCAGCTCCACTTCGGCGGCTTCGCGGGCGTCGACGACCGGATGGAGTGGGAGGGTCCGACCCTCGCGTTCCGGGCCCACCTGGAGGAGGCGTTCGAGGGTGCGCTCCTGGGCGAGCACCAGATCGCGTCGCTCCCCGCCGATCCGGCCACCGCGCTGCGCGTGATCGCCGCCCAGGCCGGACCGCCGCTGGCCGCCTTCATCGAGGAGCAGGGCGAGCGGTGGCACCTCGAGGAGTACGCCGTGCACCGCTCGGCCTACCAGTTGAAGGAGGCCGACGGCCACACCTTCGCCCTGCCCCGACTGCGGGGCCCGGGTCGCAGCGCCATGATCGAGATCCAGGTCGACGAGTACGGGATGGGCCGGCGCGGTGCCGCCCACAGCGAGCTGTTCGCCGACGCCATGGAGGAGATGGGGCTCGACCCGGACCTCGGCGCCTACGTCGACCGACTGCCCGGCACGACCCTCGCCACCGACAACCTGGTCTCGCTCTTCGGCCTCCACCGCCGCCTCCGCGGCGCCGCCGTCGGACACCTGGCGCTGTTCGAGCTGTGCTCGGTGGTGCCGATGTCGCGCTACCTCGCCGCCGCCCGCCGCGCGGGGGACCTCCCGGCCCTCGCCCGCTTCTACGAGGTCCACGTGGTGGCCGACGTCCACCACGCCCGGCTGGCCCTCGAGGCGATGATCGGCCCGATGGCCGAGGGAGACCCCTCGCTCGCTCCGATGATGGTGTTCGGCGCTGCCGCGCTGAGCCGGACCGAGGTCCGCTTCGCCCGGCACGTGCTGGGCTGCTGGCAGGAGGGCCGGTCCTCGCTGGAGGCCGGGCTGGTGGCGCAGACCCGCTGATCCCATCGACCGGTACGATCCACCCATGACCGCCGGCACGCCCTACTTCGAGGTCCACCTCAGCGACGGCACCGATCCGCTGATCGTCGCAGCCACCGGAGAGCTCGACGCCGCCTCGGCCACCACCTTGAGCGAGGCGCTCGCCAGCGCCAAGGAGCAGGCCCCCTCGTTGGTGCTGGACCTGGCGGGGGTCACCTTCATCGACTCGAGCGGCCTCCGGGTGATCGCCGCCGAGCACGTGGCGTCCACCGGCGACGGCAGGTCGTTCCGGATCGTGGGCGCCAGCGACCGCGTACGGCGGATCTTCGAGATGACGGGCCTCTTGGACCTCATCGAGCCCTGACCCGGGCCAGCTCCGTCGAGCGGGCCCAGGGCTGGCGGGCGAGCCCAACGGGTAGTGGTCGCCCATGAGGCAGCGCGATGTCCCAGATCCGTCGTGACCACCATGTCGTCGCCCGGGGACCGGGGACGCCGTGGGAGGATCTGCGCATGACCGAGCTCGAAGGCGCCCCCGTGCGCATCAGCATCCCCGCCGACGTCACCTACTTCCGTTCGGTGCGCCTCGCCGTCGGTGCCCTGGCCGCGATGGTGGGGTTCGACGTGGAGGCGATCGACGACCTGCGGATCGGGGTCGACGAGATGTGCGCCACCGCGGCCGAGGCGGGCGATGGCACCGACCTGGTCATCGGTGTGCACCCTCGCGTGGGCGAGGGCATCCGCATCGAGGCCGTCGCCACGCAGGGTCCGGTTGAGCCCGATCCGGCGCGCTTCGGGTTCTCCCGCAGGATCCTCTCGGTGGTGGCCGACGACTTCGGCTACGACGCGGACGGATCGGAGGTGCGCTGCTGGATCGTCCGCGACCTGGTGGCCGAGGCCGCCGTCGGCGGGACATGACCCCCACAGAGGCCGGCGCCGACGCCGACGCGGACGCGGCCGAGGTCGACGAGCTGTTCGCCACCTACCGCGACACCCGCGATCGTGCGGTGCGCAACGAGCTGGTGGAGCGCTGGCAGTCCCTGGCCCAGGCGTGCGCACGCCGGTTCACGTCCAAGGGCGAACCCCTCGAAGACCTGGAGCAGGTGGCGTTCGTGGGTCTGGTCAAGGCGGTGGAGCGCTTCGACCCGGCGTTCGGCGTCCCCTTCGCCGGCTACGCCGTGCCCACCATCACCGGCGAGCTGCGCCGCCACTTCCGCGACACCACGTGGTCGGTCAAGGTCCCCCGGGGGGCGAAGGACCTGCACGTGCGCATCCCGGCCGCCATCAGCCGGCTGAGCGCCCAGAGCGGCCACCCGCCCACCCCGAGCGAGCTGGCCGCGGAGCTCGACGTGGGCCTCGACGACCTGCTCGACGCGCTCGACGCCGGGGCGGCCTACCGCACCGCGTCCACCGACACCGTCTCAGGGGCCGTCGCCGCCGACCGGGCCCTGGCGCGCCAGCCCGACGAACCGGGGCTGGCGCCCGACGAGCGGGTGCTGCTCGCCGAGGTCCTCGAGTCGCTCCCCGAACGGGAGCGGACCATCGTCTACCTCCGCTTCTTCGAAGACCTCAGCCAGTCGGAGATCGCCGAGCGGGTCGACGTCAGCCAGGTCCACGTCTCCCGCCTGCTGCGGCGGGCCCTGCGGTCCATGCGCGAGCTCGTGGACGGGCCGCCCGCCTGAGGGTTGGCATCTGTCCCAGGAGGGCACCGGTCTGAACGTGGACGATCACGGGGGTTGGCGACACGACGCGGCGGTGTTCACCTCCGACGCGGGCCTGCTCGCCGTGACGGTGCCGTTCGTGTCCGACGCCCTCGCCCACGGCGAGCCCGTGCTGGTGTCGTTGCCCGCCGCCCTCGCCCAGCTCGTGGTGGCCGCCCTTCCCCGGGGAGTCGAGGGGGTGACGATCGTGCCGCACGAGGAGCTCTACCGGCGCCCGGCGGTTGGCCTCCGGGCGCTGCGCCGTGCCATCGCCGGCCTGCGCGGCGACGACGGTCGGCGCATCCGCGTGCTCGGTGCCCCGCCGCTCCCGGCCGCCGGACGCTCGTGGCAGCCGTGGGCGCGGTTCGAGGCGTCGCTCGCCACCGCGCTGGCCGCGTCACCGGTGTGGTCGCGCTGCGTGTTCGACGGGCGGGTCGCCTCGCCGGCGGTGCTCGACGATGTCCGTCGCACCCACCCGCACCTGGTCGATCCGGCCACCGGCCCGCAGGAGAACCCGGCCTGCGAGGAGCCGCAGTCGTTCCTGCGCGACGGCTTGCGACGGGAAGCGAACGAGGAACCATCGCCCCCGATGGCCACGGTGACCGATCCCACGCCCCACGAGGTGCGACGCCTGGTGGCCCAGGTGGCCAGCGGCACCCGCCTCCGTGCCGAGGACTGCCGGGACCTGGTCACGGCGGTCAGCGAGATCACCACCAACGCCTTGCACCACGGCCGTCCGCCGGTGGTGGTGCGGATCTGGTCCGACGCCGACCACGTGACGGTCCGGGTGCGCGACTCGGGGCCTGGCCCCGACGATCCCGGAGCCGGGCTCACCGAGGCCGACCGTGTGCCCGGCGCCGGCGGGATGGGGCTGTGGCTGGCCCACCTGCTGTGCTCCGAGGTGACCATGCGGGTGGACGACGAGGGCTTCGAGGTGCGCCTCACCGCGCTCGCCGACTAGCGGTCGGAGGCCAGGAGGTGGCCGAAGCGGAGGTCGCCGGACACGGCGAGCTGGCACAGCTCCGCCACGCTCCGGCCCACGCGCACGGAGACGGCCTCCACCATCCGACGCGCCGTGTCGTCGTCGACGCCGCCCTGGGCGCCGAGCAGGGCCAGCCCCTCGGCGACGATCTGGGCACGGTCGGACCGCAACGACGACATCGTGATCATGTGCACCAGTCTCGCGGCGGCCGAGCCGCCGGAGGTGGACCCAGCCCTGGGTCGCCGGTCGGCTGCCTCCTCACAGTCTCCTCACGGCTGGGGGGCAGGGTGGGGGTGTACCGACGACACCCCACCCGCTCCGAGGAGATGGACATGAAGAAGCTCATCGCACCCGCCCTGGTCGCCGCCACGATCACCGCCGGTGTCGCCTTCGCCGGGGGCGGCCCGGTGGCCGCCGCCGGCACCCGGGAGCCGGCCGCCGAGGCGGCCGCCCACCCACGCCGCCACCACGCCCGCCCGCTCCTGCGGGCCGCGGTCAAGACCGCGGCCCAGGTGATCGGCATCGCGCCCGAGGCGCTGGCCGCCGAGCTCAAGGCGGGCCGATCGATCGCCGAGGTGGCCGAGGCGGAGGGGGTGGAGGTCACGAAGGTGACCGACGCCCTCGTGGCCAAGGGCACTGCCCGGATCGACCGCGCCGTGGCCGACGGCAAGATCACCGCGGCACGCGCCGCCAAGCTCGAGGCGCGCCTCCCCAAGCTGGCCGAGCGGATCGTCAACCTCCACAAGGGCGACCGCCAGGGCGGCTGACCTCGTCCGCAGGCCCGGGTCAGCCGGCGGCGAGCACGCCGGTGACGGCCCGGGCCAACGTGCGGCGGGTGGCGCCGGCCGAGAGGCCACGGATCCGGCGCAGGTGCTCGATGGCCTGGAAGCCCAGCAGGAGGTCGAGGGCGGCGCCCACCTCGCGAGCGTCATCGGCGGGCAGGGCGCCGAGCTCCGGAGCGAACATCGCCTCCACCTGGCGGCGCAGCGCGGCCAGGTTGCGCTCGTGGGTCTCGCGCAGGATGGCGTTGGTGGGGGCCCGCTGGAGGGTGGCGCGCACGATCGGGGCCGCCTCGTCGTGGAGCCGCACCCGCCCGGCCACGATCCGCTCCACGCGCTCGGGCACGGGGCCCTCGCCCAGCCCGTCGAGCTCGAACAGCGGACGCACCTTGTCGATGCTGCGGGCGACGGCGGCCCGGATCAGGGCGTCGGTGTCGTCGAAGTAGCGGTACACCGAGCGCAGCGACACGCCGGACCGCTCGGCCACCTCGGCGGCCCCGAGCTCGAGCGCGCCCTCGCCGAACAGCTCCAGAGCGGCGTCGAGCACCAGCTCCCGGTTGCGCTCGCGTCGCGCCGTGCGGCCGTCGGGGGCCGGGCCGGGCGGGTCGGCCGGCGCGTCGAGCGCCGGTTCGTTGCGGTCGGCCTGCAGGCCCATGACCCTCCGATGGGTATTGACACTCGCTGTGACAATACGGTCGCCCCCAGGGTGGGTCAAGGTGCCGGGGGGTGCGCGGGGCTGTCAGGATGCCCGCCATGGTCGATGCACCCTGGTCCGGAGACGCCTGTTCGCTCGTCGACGCCTTTCGGGCTGGGGAGCGCTCACCCCGGGAGGAGCTCGAGGCCACCCTGGCCGCCATCGAGGCGAGCGACCTGAACTGCTTCTCGCACGTCGACGCCGATCGGGCCCGGCGCGCCGCCGACCAGGCCGACGTGAACCGTCCCTTCGGCGGGGTGCCGGTGGGCATCAAGGAGCTCGACTCGGTGGAGGGCTGGCCCGACACCAGCGCATCGCTGGTGTTCGCCGACCGCATCGCCACCGCCACCAGCACGGCCGTGGCCCGTCTGCGCGACGACGGCGGGGCCGTGCCGGTGGGCCTCACCACCGCCTCCGAGTTCGGGGGGCTGAACGTCAGCGTGACCAAGCTGAACGGCGTCACCCACAACCCGTGGCGCCACGGTCGGACCGTCGGGGGCTCGTCGGGCGGGAGCGCCGCCGCCGTGTCCGGCGGCCTGGTCACCCTGTGCTCGGCGGCCGACGGCGGCGGGTCGATCCGCATCCCCGCCGGCTACACCGGCCTCATCGGCATGAAGGGCACCTACGGGCGCATCCCGCGCGGGCCGGCGGCCTACTCGCGGCCCAGCACCGAGGTGTTCGGTTGCCTGGCCCGATCGGTCCGGGACACGGCGCGGCACTGGGACGTGTGCGCCGGGTTCGACATCAACGATCCCTGGAGCCTGCCGTCGCCCGGGGGGTGGGAGGCGGGCCTCGGCACCCACGACCTCGCCGGCACGCGCGTGGCCGTGCTCCCCTCCCTGGGCGGGGTCCACCTCGACCCCGGCGTCGAGCAGCACGTGCGAGCCGCAGCCCACGAGCTCATCACCGCCTGCGGCATGGTCCCCGTCGACGTCGAGGTCGACCTGCCCAACCTGACCATCGAGTGGATGATGGGCAACGTGTCCACCTTGCTGGCCGAGCTCGGTGACCGGTGGCCGGACTGCGCGGGCGACCTCACCGAGGCCATCGAGGACGGGCTCCGCCTGAGCCAGACCTTCTACAACCTGCGCACGGCGGCGGTGGCCGAGAAGAAGCGGCTCGAGCTCACCGCCCACATGGCCGAGCTGTTCGACCAGGTCGACTTCGTCATGGCCGCCACGAACCCCGGTCCGGCCTTCGATGCCGAGGCGGTGATGAGCAGCGCCGCCCCGGCGGTGGTGGACAAGGTCATGACGTCGAAGGCGGGCCGCACCGGCCTGAGCGCGGCGCTCGCCGCCCTGCGCGTGGCCACGGGCGTGGCGCCGCGCCTGCCCGGGGCGCTGTTCGAGCAGGCCGAGAAGCGCCTGGGCGACCTGCTCGACATGGGGGCCCTCACGATCCTGTCGAACGTGTACGGCAACCCGGCCGTGAGCATCCCCGCCGGCCTCATCGACGGGCTGCCGGTGGGCCTCCAGGTGCTGGCCCGCCACCACCAGGACGATCTGCTCTTCGACGTGGCCCTGGCGGCCGAGCGCGAGATCGGCTGGCCGATGGTCGCGCCGCACTCCGCCGCCCGGTAGCGCGGCGGAGCGCTGCCGCGCCTCAGGCCGGGACGGCCCCGGGCGTGCCGTCGGTGATGCGCCACGACGTGTTCACCGTGGCCGGCGTGAGCACGTCGGTGAGGGTGCTCACCGCCATGAAGTCGACGTCGAACGCGTCGGGCGTGATGGTGGCTCGGGCGTAGCCCCGCTTGGTGGCGTCGAACCACTGCCACTGCGGCAGGCTGGTGACGTACGAGCTGATCAGCGCCTCGTTGGTGGCCGACGTGTTCGACGAGATCGACGTGGTCATCAGTTCGGTTCCCACGATCGGTGACCCGGTCGGCTCGTCCTGGAGATCGCCGACGCCGGCGGCGTGGAAGTCGCCCGTGAGCACCACCGCGTTGCGCACGGCGGCCATGGCCGCCAGCAGGTCGGTGCGTTCCACCGGGTAGCCGTCCCACTGGTCCATGTTGAAGGCGCCGCCGAAGGGCATCGGCGTCATCGCCACCTGGTTGGCGAGGATCGACCACCGGCCCCGCTCGGCGGCGAGCTGCGCCTTCAGCCAATCCCGCTGAGCGACACCCAGCATGGTGTTGGCGGGGCTGGTGCGGGTGCCGCAGTCGACGGAGACGTCGTTGCTGCACGCCTGGTCGGAGCGGTACTGGCGGCCGTCGAGCACCAAGAGGTCGACCAGCGAGCCCCAGGGGATGGAGCGGTACAGCGAGAGGGCACCCTCGACCGGCTCGGTGCGGAGCGGCTGGTGCTCCCAGTAGGCCTGGTAGGCGTCGATGCGTCGCTGGGCGAACAGGGCCTGATCGGCCGGGTCCTGGGGGAACGCGCCGGCGTAGTTGTTCTCCACCTCGTGGTCGTCCCAGGTGACGATCCACGGTGCGACGTGGTGCGCGGCTTGCAGGCGGGGGTCGCTCTTGTAGAGGCCGTAGCGCTTCCGGTAGGCGTCGAGCGTGGTGATCTCTGGGCTGTTGTGGCGTCGGGGTCGGCCGGAGCTGATGCCGCCCTCGTAGATGTAGTCGCCGAGGAACACCACCACGTCGGGCTCCTCGGCGGCCACGTGGCTCCACGCCGTGTAGAACCCGCTCTCGTAGTGCTGGCAGGTGGCGAACACCATCTTGAGCTGGTCGACCGACGCCCCGGGCGCGGGGGCCGTGCGGGTGCGTCCCACCGGTGATGCCTGGCCCCCTGTGGTGAAGCGGTACCAGTAGGTCGTGTCGGGCGTGAGGTGCCCCAGGGTGACGTGGGCCGAGTGGGCCACGCTGGCCGCGGTGTTCACCGAGCCGTCGGCCACCAGGTTGGCGAAGTCGGGGTCGGTGGCCACCTGCCACCGGAGGGTCACGGTGATGTCGGGCATGCCGCCCCCATCGGCGGTGGGCTGGGGGGCGAGGCGGGTCCACAGCACGAAGCCGTCGGGGGAGGGGTCTCCCGAGGCCACGCCCAGGGCGAACAGGCCGCCGGGCAGGCCGGGGACCGCGGCGGGATCGGGAACCCCGAACACGTAGCCACCGCCCGAGCCGGTGCCGCGGGGCAGGCACGCCGACAGCCCCAGGGCGGCCATCCCCACGAGCACCTCGCGTCGTGTGAGCCGTGGTCCCGAGAGCCCCGTCCGTGGTGTGGTCCGCATCGTCATCTCCCCCGTCGAGCGCTCCGGGCGCGACGGTAGCGCCCGCCAGGGGTTGCGGGTAGGGCGCTGGTTCTCGGCGCCCGGCTCCGGGCAGGTAGAACGGGACCCGGCGCGCGCTCGCGCCGCCGGCCCGAGGAGCCCATGGTGAGACGAGTGGTGGCGGCACTGGTGGGCGCGGCGCTCGCGGCGGCAGCGGTGCTGGGCACGGGTGCACCGGCCACGGTGTCGGCGGCACCGGGAGCCGGCGCCGCACGCGCCGCGGTCTGCCGCCGCGACACGGCCGCCGACCTGCGCTGGGTCACCGGGCTCTTCCAGTGGTTCGTGGGCCGGGTCCCCGCCGCTGCCGAGGTGTCGCCGCGCCTGACCGAACTGGCCGACGGCGTCGCCTACCGGGAGGTGGCCGAGTCGGTGGCCCGCAGCGACGGCGCCCAGCGGCGGATCGTGGCTGCGACGTTCCGCCGCCTCCAGCACCGCTCGCCCACCGCCGCCGAGGCGACGGCCTGGGCGGCGTGGACCCGCGACAACGGCCCCACCTCGCTCGCCGCCCGCCTGGCTGCGAGCGACGAGGTGTGGCGGCGCGCAGGGGCCACCCCGGCGCGGTGGGTGGCAGCCCTGTACCGGGACGTCCTCGCCGCGGCGGTGGACCCGGCCGGCTCGGCGTACTGGACGGCCAAGCTCGCCGGCGGGATGAGCCGAGTCGACGTGGCCACCGGCATCTGGAACAGCCCGTCGCACGTCCGGACCAGGGTCGACGTCGTGTACCGGACCGTCCTCGGCCGCCCGGCCGACCCGGGCGGTGCGGCCACGTGGGCGCCGGTCGCGGTCGCCCGTGGCGACACCGAGCTGGGCATCCGCCTGGCCCTCACCCCGGCGGCGTGGAACCGGGCGCAGGTGAGCGCGGGCGGGACCGCAGGAGCGATCCCCGCGCCGTGCCCGGCGGTGGGGCCGCGGTGGGTGCCGGCGCCGGGCACCGTGGTCCACTCGTTGCAGCCGGTGGCGCACCTCGGCCCTCGGCTGGTGGCGCTCACCTTCGACGACGGCCCCGATCCCCGCTGGACCCCGCAGATCCTCGACGTCCTGCGGCGCGAGAACGTGCGGGCCACGTTCTTCATGGTGGGCGACTACGCCCGGGCCCGGCCCGACCTGGTCCGCCGTGTGGCCGCCGAGGGCCACCGCATCGCCAGCCACAGCATGAGCCACCCGAACCTGCTCACGGTGAGCGACGCGGTGGAGCGACGCCAGATCGTCGACTCCGCCGACCTGCTCGACCGCATCGCCGGGCCGGGCACGGTCCGCTGCTTCCGGCCGCCCTACGGCAACCACGACGCCACCACGGTGCGCACCGCGAAGGAGCGTGGCCTGGCCACGGTCCTGTGGAGCCGCGACGGCCAGGACTGGTCGCAGCCCGGCATCGACGCCATCGTGCGGGGGAACCTCGACGCCCGCTTCGACGGCGGGCGCGGGGTGGTGGTGCTCCACGACGGCGGGGCCCGGCGGGCCCAGACGGTGACGGCGCTGCCGAAGATCATCGACGCGCTGCGGGCCCGTGGCTACACCTTCGTGCGGCTGTGCTGACCGCCGAGGCGGGTGCCGTCAGGAGTACCTGAGGGAGCCGGGCGTGGTGAGGTGCTCGCCGGTCTCGAGCCAGGTCTTGAGCCCCGAGAGGATCATCGGCCATCCGCCGTAGAGCTGCTCGTTGGCGTCGTCGCGCAGCTCGTCGTGGGTGAGCAGCAGGCGACACGAGTCGCCCACGGGCTCGATCTCCCACGTCACCCGGGAGGCACCCTCGGCGCGCACCTCGTCGTCCCACAGCGCAACCATGGTGTGGACCAGCTTGTGCGGCGGGTCGGCTTCGAGCACCTCGCCTTCGCCCAGCAGACCGTCGGCCCGGGGCGATTCCATCTCGATGCGGGCGCCGACCTGCCACGTGCTGCGCGCCGCCACGCCGAAGTTGTAGATGCGGCGGATCTCGGCGTCGGTGACGGCGGCCCACAGCCGCTCGGGTGTGGTCTTGAGGTAGAGCTCGAAGATCTTCTGCACGGTCAGCTCCTGGGATCAGGCGGACACGAGGGCGGTGCACATGGCCACGAGGTTGTCGACGAACTCCTGGTGGCTCAGCTCGTTGCCGGTGCCGTCGTCGATGCGGCGGGCCCGCTCGGCCACGGTGGCGGTGAGCACCATGATGAGCGCCACCACCCGCTCGCGGCGGACGGCGGCCGACGCGTCGGGGCGGGCCTCGATCTCGTCGAGCACGCGGGCCAGGTGCTCGGTGGTGGCGGCGTCGGACTCCACCCGCCATGCGGCGAACCGGCCGCGCAGCTGGGCCACGATCCGCACGTAGGACCGACCGCCCGGATCGTGGAGGAGATCGGCGTAGGGGACCACCAGGCACGCCACCAGCGTGGCGAGGGGCGCGTGGTCGCCGGCGGCGGCGCGCCGCTCGCCACGGGCGCGGTCGACCGGGCCGCCGCGCCGGGCCAGGATCTCCAGCAGGAGACCCTGGCGCGACCGGAAGTGGTAGGTGACGGCCGAGGCGTTGCGCTGCTCGGCCGCTTCGGTGATCTCCCGGGTGGTGACGCCCTGGACGCCGCCGACGGCGAAGAGCCGCTCGGCTTCGTCGAGCAGCCGCTCCCGGGTGGCCAGCGCGGTGGGAGCCGTGGCTCAGCCCCCGAGCGGGATCAGGGCGTTCGTGGGGATCACCTCGACGTCGAGGCCCTCGGGCAGGGGGAGGCCGAAGTCGGGGTGCTTGCGCTTGGCGGTGGCCCGCATCTTGGCCGTGCGGTGCACCGGGTCCGTGTCGAACTCGGGGATCACCTTGGTGCCGAACAGCTCGATCATCTCGAGCACCTCGTCGTGCTCGAACCCCTCGTTGGGGATGCCGAACACCAGCTGGTCGGTGCCGACGTCCTGGTACTTGGCGATCTGGTCGAGCACCTGATCGGGGTTGCCACAGAGCAGGTACCCGGCCTCGATGGCGTAGTCGAGCTCCTCCTCGGTGCGGATCGAACGGGGGACGCCGGGCCACTTCACCGCGCCAGGCTGGGGCGGCATGGTGCTGTGGTACAGGTTCACCATGGTGTTGAGGTAGCCGCGCCCGGGCGACATTGCGATCTCGCGGGCCCGCTTCCCGTCGGCCACGCAGACCACGGCGTTGGTCATCATCACGTTGTCGTTCACGAACTGCCCGAGCGGCTCGGTGCAGCCGGCCACGCCCTCCTTGTAGGCCTCGATGCGACCCTTGAGGTTGAAGACGGGCTCGAAGTTGAAGGCGATGGCGCCGATGCCGAGCTCACCGGCCTTGGTGAAGGTGCCCGGGTTGCCGCAGCCCACCCAGATCGGGGGGTGGCCCACGCCGTAGGGCTTCGGGAGGATGTTGTGGGGGCTCGGCACCCGGAACGACTTGCCCTCGAACTGGTAGTCGCGCTGCTCCCACATGCGCACGATCTCCGGGGCCACCTCGTCCCACATCTCCTTGGTCTCGGACGTGTGGAGGTCGAAGGTCTGCATCTCGTGCTCGCCGGCGCCGCGGCCGGTGCCGAACTCGAAGCGCCCGCCGGTGACGTGATCCAGCATGGCCACGCGCTCGGCGTTGCGGGTGGGCTGGTTCACCGGGGGCGAGAGGTTGATGATGGCCGAGCCCAGGTGGATCCGCTCGGTCCGGGCGGCCACGTAGGGGACGACCACCTCGGGCGCCGACATGTGCGAGTACTCGGTGAGGGCGTGGTGCTCACCGAACCAGGCGTACTTCCAGTTGCACGAGTCGGCCAGGATGGCGTACTCGAGCTCTCGCATGAGCATGGTGTGCTCGGCTTCGCCGTTGTGGGCTGCGGGCCCTGGCAGGTAGCCGTTCAGGAACAGGCCGAACTCCATGCGTGCACTCCTTGGATCGATGAGAACACGTTCTAATGTAGGGCATTAGAGGGCGACCCGGCAAGTGGCGCGAAGCGAGCCGCTCCCGCTCAGGACGCGGCGTCCAGGAGGAGGCGCTCGCCCCAGCGCAGCCCCTGCTCGCGAGCCATGGGGTACACGGTGCGAGCCCGCTCGGCGTCGAAGAGGGCCAGCGGGTTGCGCCCGGCCTGGCGCCCGATGGCGTGGTCGGGTCGGATCATGGTGATGCGCTTGCCCGGGTGGCGGCGCCGCCAGGTCTGCAGCTCGCGACCGAGCAGCAGACCGGCCGTCCGGCCCATCGGTCCCATGACCGGCCCGGCGAGCGGGGCGATCACGATCACCTCGTCGGCTTCGGCGGCGGCGTCGACCGAGGTGGCCGACCACATCCCGCCGTCGATGTAGAGGCGGCTGTCGATGCGGTGCGGCGGGAACAGGCCCGGCACCGCCGACGAGGCCGCCACCAGGTCGGCCAGGTCGTAGCGGGCGCCGTCGAGCAGGTGGCGGCGACGGGTCCGCAACAGCACCGCCGACACCGCCACCAGGTGGTGCCGGGCATCGCCGAACACGGCTCGGGCCGCCTCCACCAGCACCGGGTCACGGGTCGGGACCGACGGCGACGCCATGCCGGAGAAGTCGCCGTAGTCGAGGCCGAGGGCGACCGCGGAGGCCGCCCAGGACCCGGCCGAGGTGCCGAGCGATGGCGCGGTGGCCACCGGCACGCCGGCGCCGGCCAGGCCGTGGGCCACCCCCAAGCCGTAGGCGATGCCGAACACCCCGCCACCCCCGTACACCACCGACAGCGGATGGGGTGCCTCCAACACGTCGGGCGCGCCGTCGACGTCGACCACCGACTCCACCTTCATGCCTCCATCATCGGCACCGCCGGCGGCGCTCCCTAGGGCCGTTCGCCCCTTCCGCCCCGCCGCCCGGCGCCACCGTTCTGGGTACGGGACTGGCTCGATGCCAGCCACATCGGTACCCGAAACCCGGGGCCGCCGTTCTGGGTATGGGGCTGGCTCGATGCCAGCCACATCGCTACCCAGAACGGCGGGGCGAGGGGGGGGTGTCAGCCACCGGTGTCGGTGGGCACGTAGGTGCGGCACGGCTGGCCGCGCAGCCCCGGGCACGCCGGCGGCTCGGCCCGCAAGGGGGCGACGTCGGTGGTGAGCGGGAGGACGATGCTCGAGGGGTGGCGGGCCGAGCGCCCGACCCACACGATGCTGTCGGGCTCGGGGGGTGCCGACTCGAACGCCCAGCGGGT
>CAZIVZ010000003.1:0-35692 GCA_964542495.1 uncultured Aquihabitans sp. | reverse complement strand
GTTCGAGTGAGGGGCGCCCCCAACGGGGCGCCCCTCACCGCGTCCCCACCCCGGCACGGAGGTAGGTCACGTGCCGAGCACCGCCGCCAGCCAGGTGGGCCCCACCACGGCGGGAGCGTGGTGGGCCTGCACCTCGGCGCGCAGCGCACCGCCGCGCTCGGCGGCGGCGACGGGGTCATCGAGTGCTGCGCCCACGGCCGCGGCGAGGGCACCGAGGTCGTGCCCCGACACCACCCAGCCGCGACCTTCCCCCAGCAGCGCGGGCAGGCCTCCGGTGGCGGCGGCCACCACCGGCACACCTCGCATCCCGGCCTCGAGGACCACCAGCGGGAAGGGGTCCTCCCGGCTCGGCACCAGCAGCACCGACCCGGGGCGCACGAGCCGCCAGGGGTCCGAGCACGAGGCGTGGAACCGCAGCGGGAGGTCGGCGCCCACCGCGTACCGGTCCGGGGGAGCGGGGTGGCCGCCCACCCAGGAGCAGGCCACCTCGGGGTGGGTGCGGCGCACTTCGTGGGCCACGGCGAGTGCCCGGTCGGTGCCCTTGCGCCAGCCGGGAGTCCCGATGCTCGCCACCGCCGGCCGGGATCGGCCGCTGGACGACGGCGGTGACCCCGGTGCCAGATCGGAGGCCACCGTGGCGACCGAGACCGACTCCGGCTCGGCGCCGGCGGCCACGGCCAGGTCGGCCACCGGGGCGCACACGGCGAGCACGGCATCCGCTCGCTGGAAGAAGGCGGCTCGCACCTCGACCGGGATGCACCGATCGAGCGCCTCGTCGAGCTCGTGGAGGTGGACCACGAGGCGGTGGCGGGGCGGGAGGCGCGCCTCGAGGTCGGCGTGCAGGCGCCAGGCGCCGGCGCCGTGGACCAGCACCACGTCGGGCGGGGGCAGCGAACGGGTCCAGGCCCGCCACGCCCGGGCGCGGACCTGCTGGGCCCGCCCGGTGTGCCCGGACTGGGCGGCGGCCGCCGCCAGGGTGGTGGCGGCGCTGCGCCGGTGGGCGGGCTCGAGGACGGTGACCGACGCGGTGACGGCGGTCAGCTCGGCCCGCAGCGGACCGTCGCGCCCGGCCAGGACGTGGAACTCCGCTTCGCCCGACGCGGAGGCGGCGTGCCAGGCGGCCATGCGCGCCAGCGCGACGGGCACGCCCGTGCGGCCGAGGTCGGCCACCAGGACCCACACCACGGTGGGCGCGCTCACGGGCCGTCCAGGCACGCCGCCCAGACCCGGGAGGCCTGGTGGTCCGCCACCAGCGTGGCGGTGGCGCCTCGCAGCGCGCGCCCAGCCGCCGTCCGGGCGTCGTCGTCGTCGAGCAGCGCCTCCACCCGCCGCGACAGCCCGAGCAGGTCGCCGGGCTCGGCCACCCATTCGGCCAGCCCGGCTCCGCGCAGCAGGTCAGCGGCGCCACCGGTGTCCCAGGTGACCACCGGGATCGAGCGTTGCCCGGCCTCCACCACCACCAGCGGGAACGGGTCCTCACGGGCGGGGTGCAGGAGCAGGCCGCTTCGGGGCCACCACGGCTCAAGGTCGTCGACCTCGGGCACCAAGCGGAGGGTCGAGCCGAGGCCGGCCCGGGTCAGGTCGCACTGCGCCTCGCGGGCCGCGAGCGTGTCGGCCCGCCCCCCCACCCAGGCGGCGGGAGGAGGCGGACGGCGCGCCGACAGGTCGGCGAGGGTGGCCACGAACGCGTCGACGCCCTTGCGCGGCGAGCAGGCCCCCACGCCGAGGACCCGGATGCCCGACGCACCGCCGGCGCCCCCGAGCACGGCCGGCGGCGCGTCGACGAACTCGTCCACCGTCACCACCCGATCGGCTGGCACCCGCCAGCGCGCCACGAGCATCTCGGCCACGCGCGGCCCGGCTGCCACCCAGCGGTGCACGCGAGGCACCAACCCCCGGCGCCGAGCGGGGGGGAGCACGCGGTCGGCAACACCGTCGAGCTCGTGCACCCAGCACACCAGGCGGGGGGCGTCGAGCGCGGCGGCCGGTGCCAGGGAGGCCAGGGTGTTGGCCACCACCACCTGGGGGTCGGCCCCGCTGGGGCGTGGCCGTCGTACCCGGGTGAACGGAGCCCGCTGGGCGAGGGCATCGAGCACCCAGTGGCGGCCGGGGAGCACGGTGGTGGGCGCCACGCGGCGGTAGTCGGGCTCGAGCGGGCCGGGGCCGAGCAGGGCGATGCCGAGGTCGGCGACGCCCCGCGCCGCGAGCCACCGGACGAAGGCCAGCCCGACAACCGGGGCCCCGGTGCGGCTGGCGTCGTGGCCGACGAACAGCACCCGGGGTCTCGGTCCTCCCACGGGGGCATCCTGCCACCCGGCCCGGTGCCGGGCGGCCGAGGGGCCCCCATCGGGTGCAGGTGCCGAGCGGTCGCGGCACTACATTGGACCCCCGAGGGAGGACCGAATGCAGGCTGCAGCACCCGACGCGTCGGGGGAAACCGCACGCGTTGCCGTGATCGGCTGCGGGGCGTGGGGCAGGAACCTCGTGCGCACCCACGCGGGGCTGGGTTCGCTCGCCGCCGTGGTCGACGCCGACCACGCGGTGGCCGCTGCCCAGGGTGCCGAGCACGGCGTGCCCGCCCGCACCATCGATGAGGTGCTGGGCGACAAGGACATCGAC
This sequence comes from uncultured Aquihabitans sp., assembly GCA_964542495.1. Lineage (GTDB taxonomy): Bacteria > Actinomycetota > Acidimicrobiia > Acidimicrobiales > Iamiaceae > Aquihabitans. The sequence continues at coordinate 33,073 of CAZIVZ010000003.1, read as the reverse complement.
GCCGTGGTCATCGCCGCTCCCGCCGCTGAGCACGCCGCGTTGGCTCGCCGGGCCATCGCCGCCGGCAAGCACCTGTTCGTGGAGAAGCCGCTGGCTCTCACCGTCGCCGACGCCGAAGCCGTGGTGGCCGACGCGGCCGAGGCGGGCAGGGTGCTGATGGTGGGCCACCTCCTCCAGTACCACCCGGCCTTCCTGGCCCTGCGGGACCTGGTGGTCGGCGGGCGGCTGGGCGAGCTGCACTACCTCTACTCCAACCGGCTCAACCTCGGCCGGATCCGCCAGGAGGAGAACTCCCTCTGGAGCTTCGCCCCACACGACCTGTCGATGCTGCTGGCCCTGGTGGGCGAGGAGCCCCACGAGGTCAGCGCCACCGGGGGCAACTTCCTCAGCCCGCACATCGCCGACGTGACCACCACCCACCTGGCCTTCCCGAGCGGTCCCCGCGCCCACGTGTTCGTGTCGTGGCTGCACCCGTTCAAGGAGCAGCGGCTCGTGGTGGTGGGCGCCGACGCCATGGCCGTGTTCGACGACACCAAGGACTGGGCCGAGAAGCTCGTGGTCTTCGATCACGGCGTGAACTGGAGCGGCGGCGTCCCCACCGCGGACCGCGCCGAGCCGACGCCGGTGCCCCTGCCACCCACCGAGCCGCTGCGCCTCGAGTGCCAGCACTTCCTCGATTGCGTGGCCACTGGCGCCACCCCCCGTACCGATGGTGTGGAGGGCCTGCGCGTGCTGCGGGTGCTCGCCCGCGCCCAGGGTGCCCTCGATCCCTCGGTGGGTGCCCCCACCGCCGCCGAGGCGTCGCCGGCGCCCGGGCCGACGCCCGCGCCGGTGGTGCACCCGTCTGCCGTGGTGGACCCGGGCGTGGTCATCGGCTCCGGCACCAGGGTGTGGCACTTCTCGCACCTCCTCACCGGCACCACCATCGGCGAGGACTGCACCCTGGGCCAGAACGTGGTGGTGGGCCCCGACGTCGTGGTGGGCGATCGCTGCCGGATCCAGAACAACGTGAGCGTCTACTCCGGCGTCACGCTCGAGGATGGTGTGTTCTGCGGCCCGTCGTGCGTGTTCACCAACGTGTACAACCCCAGGGCCGAGGTGTCCCGCAAGGACGAGTTCCGCACCACCGTCGTGCGCCGCGGGGCCACCATCGGGGCCAACGCCACCATCGTGTGCGGCCACGAGATCGGGGCCTACGCCTTCGTCGGAGCCGGAGCCGTGGTGAACCGGGCCGTCCCCGCCCACGCCCTGGTGGTGGGGACCCCCGCCCGCCAGATCGGCTGGATGAGCCACGACGGCGAGCGTCTCGGCGACGACCTCGTGTGCCCCCGGAGCGGCCGCCGCTACGCCGAGCGTGACGGCGTGCTGGTGGAGCTCACCGATCCCGACCCCGCAGGAAGCTGACCACCGTGCAGTTCATCGACCTCGCCGCCCAGCAGGAGCGCATCCGCCCCGCGGTCGACGCCGCCCTCGCTCGCGTCCTGGACCACGGCCGCTACATCATGGGCCCGGAGGTGGCCGAGCTCGAGGCGGCGCTCGCCGAGTTCGTGGGTGACGGCCAGGTGGTCTCGTGTGCCAGCGGCACCGACGCGCTGGTGATGGCCCTGCTCGTGCGCGGGGCCGGGCCCGGCCGGGCCGTCTTCGTCCCCTCCTTCACGTTCGCCGCCACGGCCGAGGCCGTCGCCCTGCTGGGTGCCACCCCGGTGTTCGTCGACATCGACCCGGTGACCTACAACCTGGATCCGGCCAGCCTCGACGCCGCGGTGCGAGGCCTCCCCGATGGGCTGACCGCGGCCGGCGTGATCCCCGTCGACCTGTTCGGCCTGCCCGCCGACTACGCCGCGATCGGCGCCGTGGCCGACGAGCACGGACTGTGGGTGGTGGCCGACGCCGCCCAGGGGTTCGGTGGGGCGGTCGACGACGTGCGCGTCGGTCGGTTCGCACCGCTCACCACCACATCGTTCTTCCCGGCCAAACCCCTCGGCTGCTACGGCGACGGCGGTGCGGTGGTGGCCCTCGACCCCGATGATGCCGCCGTGCTGCGCTCGGTGCGCGTCCACGGCTCCGGCTCGGACAAGTACGACAACGTCCGCTTGGGGATCAACGGCCGCCTCGACACCCTCCAGGCCGCCGTGCTGATCCAGAAGCTGGCGATCTTCGCCGACGAGCTGGACCGTCGGGACCGGGTGGCGCGTCGCTACACCGACGGCCTGGCCGATGCGGTGGTCACGCCCGTGGTGCCCGGCGGCGTGCGGTCGGCGTGGGCGCAGTACACGATCCGCGTACCCGATCGAGACCTCGTGGCGAAGGCACTGGCCGATGCCGGCGTGCCCACGGCCGTCTACTACCCCCTCCCCCTGCACCGCCAGCAGGCCTACGCCCACCACCCGGTGGGGGCGGGCGGCATGCGCGCCAGCGACCGGGCCGCAGACGAGGTGCTCAGCCTGCCGATGCACCCCTACCTCGCCGCCGACGACCAGGACGTGGTGGTCGACGTCTTGCGGTCCTGGGTCGCCGGGGCCGACCGGTCATGAGCCTCGCCGAGCCGGAGCCGGTACAGGTGGCCGAGCCGATCTCCTTCGCCGTGCCCTTCATCGACGACACCGACGTCGAGGCGGTCAGCCGCGTCCTGCGCACGGGTTGGCTCAGCACGGGCTCGGAGTGCGAGCTGCTGGAGCAGGAGCTGCAGGAACTGGTCGACGCGCCCCACGTCGTGGCGGTGTCGTCGTGCACGGCCGCCCTCGAGATCGCCCTCGATGCCCAGCACTTCGAGCCGGGGAGTCGGGTGGGCGTCCCCACGTGGACGTTCGCCGCCAGCGCGTCGGCCGTGGTCCACGCCGGGGCCACGCCCGTGCTGCTCGACATCGACCCGGAGACCCTGAACGTGGCTCCCGACGCCGTCGAGGCCGCCCTGGTCGAAGGCCTCGACGGGTTGGTGGTTGTGCACTTCGCCGGCGTGCCCGTGGACCGAGCCGTGTTCGAGATGGCGGAGCGCGCGTGCGTCCCGGTGGTGGAGGACGCAGCCCACGCTCTGGGTAGCCGGGACCACCGCGGGCCGATCTCGGGTCGGGGGACCGTCGGTGCCGCCTACTCCTTCTACGCCACCAAGAACCTCACGTCCGGCGAGGGCGGCGCGCTGGCCACCCACGACCCCGCGGTGGCGGCGTTCGCCCGCACCCACCGCCTCCACGGGATGTCGCGAGACGCCTGGCGGCGCTACCGCGTGGGCGCCGACCCCACCTACGACGTGACCGAGCCGGGCCTCAAGGCCAACCTGCCCGACCTCCTGGCCGCCCTGGCCCGAGCCCAGCTCGCCAAGTTCCCGTACATGCAGGAGCGGCGACGGGCCGTGGTGGAGCGCTACCACCGCCTGCTCGCCAGCGTGCCGGGCGTGCGCCTGGTGCCCGGAGCGCCGGACCCGCGCTCGGCTGATCACCTGGCGGTGGTGGTGCTCCCCGAGGGGGTGGACCGGGCCCGGGTGATCGAAGCGTTCGGCGCCGCCGAGATCGGCACGAGCGTGCACTTCCGGCCGCTGCACCGGTTCACGTGGTTCGCCGCGAACGCGCCGGTCGGCCCCACCGGCACCCGTGTGGCCGACGAGCTGGCCGACCGTGCGATCAGCCTCCCGCTCCACCCGGCGCTCCGAGACGCCGATGTGGATCGTGTGGTCGGTGTGCTGGCCGAGTCGTTGACGTGAGCGGGGGCCCCAGCGGGCGCGAAGGTCCCACCCGGTGGCTGCGCGTGCGAACGGTGCTGCTGGACCGGGTGGTGGCCGTGGCGCTGCTGCCGCTGCTCGGGCCGCTGCTCGCCTACCTGGCGTGGCGGGTCCGGCGCGACGACGGCCCGCCGTCGGTCATCGGCCTCGAACGGGTGGGAGCCAGCGGGGTGCCCTTCGTCATGTGGAAGCTCCGCACCATGCGGGTGGCCGGCGCCGGCGGGTCGGCCGGGGGCGCGGCCATCACGTCGTCGGACGACCGGCGGATCACGCCGCTCGGTGCCCGGTTCCGTCGCTGGCGTCTCGACGAGCTGCCCCAGGTGGCCAACGTCCTGCGCGGCGACATGGGGCTGCTCGGCCCGCGTCCGGAGACGCCGAGCCTCGTCGACCTCGACGACCCGCGGTGGCAGGTGGTCCTCGCCGCTCGGCCCGGCATCACCGGCCCCACCCAACTGGTGGCCGAGCGGTGGGAGGCCGCCGTGCTCGACGAGGGCGGCCACGTGGATCGGTACCGGACCGACGTGCTCCCGGTGAAGTTGGCGGTGGACCGCTGGTACGTCGAGGGGGCCACCCCCTGGGTCGACGTCGTGGTGGCCTGGTCCATGGTGCAGCGGTTCATCCTGGGCCGTTCCTCGACCGCGGTCGAGCGGCTCGTGCGGGCCCAGGTGCCGGAGGTGGCCGTGGTCCCGGCTGCCGGGGTGGCCGATGGGTGACCAGGCTCGGCTCCGGGTGGCGTTCGTGGCCCTGAACTACGCCCCGTCGGTCGGCGGTGCCCAGGAGCACGTGCGCCGGGTGGCCGAGGGTCTGGCCGCGCGCGGTCACGACGTCGAGGTCCACACCACCGATGCGCTGCGCTCGCCGTCGGGGGGCGATGCCGGTCGGATCGAGGTGCTCAGCGAGCGCATCGGTGGGGTGACGGTCCGCCGTCACCGAGTCCTGGCCCCGCTCCGGGCAGTCCAGCGCGCCGTGCGCGCCGCCTGGACCCGCCTCCCGTGGCGGCCCGACGATCCGGTCCTCGTGCCCATGCCCCCGATCCTGGCCGGGCCCTATGCCCCGGGCCTGTTGGCCGCGGTCTGGTCGGCCCGGCGACGCGGCGACGTGGTGGTGGCGTTCTCGGCACCGTTCCTGACGCTGGTCGGCCCCCTGCGTCGGCGACGGGGCGCGACCGGGGCGATCACCATCGGTGTGCCGCTCCTGCACGTGGGCGCCGCCGACGAGGTGCGCGCGCCCAGAGCCTCGTGGCGACATCGAGCACGCGCACCTCGAGTCCACCCGGCGGTGGCGCGGGCCCTGCGCCGGGCAGACGGGGTGGTGGCCTCGACCGAGTACGAGCGTTCCGTGCAGGTGCACCTGGGGGTGGACCCGGCACGCACGACGGTGCTGCCACCGGGCACCGACCTCGACCGCTTCGAGCCCGTCGGCCCGACGGAGGCGCGGGCGCGCCTCGGGCTGCCCGAGCGGCCCACGGTGGGCTACGTAGGTCGTCTCGCGGCCTACAAGGGCGTCGACACCCTCCTCGAAGCCGCACCGGCGCTGTGGCGGTCCCACCCCGATCTGACCGTGCTGGTGGCGGGGTCCACCACCGGGTGGGCCGGACATCGAGCTGCGGCCGACCGGTTGACCGATGAGCGGCTGGTGGTGCGCGAGGACGTGGCGCGAGACGACATCACGCTGCTGCTGTCGGCCTGCGACGTCGTGGCCGTCCCCTCCCGGGACGAGTCGTTCGGGATGGTCATCGTCGAGGCCTGGGCGGCGGGTCGACCGGTGGTGGCGGCCGACATCCCGGTGCTGCGCGACGTGGTTCGCCCCGGCGTCGACGCCGAGGTGATCCCTCCGGGCGATGCGGCGGCGTTGTCGGCGGCGCTGGGCTCGCTGCTGGACGACCCCGAACGCCGGGCGAAGATGGCGGCGAGCGGCCACCAGCGGGTGGTCGACGATCTCCAGTGGCCGGAGATCGTGGCCGGATGGGAGCGCTTCCTGGTCGAGCGCCGCGGCGCGGCATGCCGAGTGGGGGCGGCCTGACGTGTGCGGGATCGTGGGGATGCTCGTGCGCGACGGGTTGACCACCGACGACGTGGCCGAGGTCGAGTCCTTGGCCGAGCTCATGTCCCGTCGCGGGCCCGATGACCGAGGCCGTTGGGACGACGGGGCCGCCTGTGCCCTGGGGTTCCGGCGCCTCTCGATCATCGACCTGGGCCCGGGTGGCCACCAGCCGATGGAGTCCACCGACGGGGCGCACGTGGTGGTGTTCAACGGCGAGCTCTACAACTACCGGGAGCTGCGGCGCGAGCTCGAGGCCGCCGGGCGCCGGTTCCGCTCCACCTCGGACACCGAGGTGGTGCTCCAGAGCCTGGAGCAGTGGGGCGTGGACGCGCTGACCCGGTTCAACGGCATGTTCGCCATCGGCTGGTACCGGCGGGGTCCCCAGAGCCTGGTGCTGGCCCGCGACCCAATCGGCATCAAGCCGCTCGCGTGGTGGTGGTCTCCCGAGGCGTTCGTCTTCGGCTCGCAGTTCGACCAGGTGATCCGTCACCGTCGATGCGATCGCGATCGGGTGGACCCCGAGGTGCTCGGCCTCTACCTGCGGCTGGGGTTCGTGCCGGCGCCGTACGGCATCATCGGCGGCACCGGGCAGGTGGAGCCGGGCCAGTGGCTCGAGGTCCGGCCCGGCCATCGACCCCGGACCGGGTGGTTCCGCGCGCCGCTATCGGCACCGCCCGCGAGCGATCGGCTGTTCGGCCGCGACGCCGACGACGCCGTGGCCGAGGTGGTGGAGCGCGCCGTGACCCGCCAGCTGGTGGCCGACGTGCCCGTCGGGGTGTTCCTGTCCGGTGGCGTCGACTCGCCGCTCGTGGCTGGGGCGATGGTGGAGGCAGCGAGCGGCACGGTGCCGGCGTTCTCGATCGGCACCGACGACCCGGTGTCCGACGAGTCCGACGCGGCCACGGTCTACGCCCGGCACTTCGGCGTCGAGCACCACCTGCGCCGGATCCAGGGCGACCGGGCCGTGACCTTGCTCGACGACGTGGCCCGGGCCTATCCCGAGCCCTTCGGCGACTACTCCTCGTTCCCCACCCTGCTCGTGTCCGAGCTCGCCAGCCAGCACGTGACGTGCGTCCTCAGCGGTGACGGCGGCGACGAGCTGTTCTGGGGCTATCCCCGCTTCGCCAAGGTGCGGCGCGCCCGGCGGTGGTTCCACCTCCCGCGGGTGCTCCGAACCGCCGCGTACGGCGCCACCAAGCCGCTTCCGGTGCACCGCCGACCGGCGCGCGGGATCCTGTTCGACACGCTCGGCGACTGGTACCTCGACGCCCACTCGGGCGTCCGCAGCGTCGACCTGGCCCGCTTCGCTCCGGACCTGGACCGCCGCCCGGCCTCGTTCGACGCCTTCGACCTCACGGGGGTGCCATCGGACGACGAGCTGCTCCAGTGGGTGCGGCGCAACGAGCTGGCGTGTCACCTGCCCATGGTCCTGCAGAAGGTCGACCGGGCCAGCATGTACCACGGGCTCGAGGTGCGGGTGCCGCTGCTGGACCTCGAGCTCGTCGACCTGGCCGCCCGGGTGGACCCGTCCGCGGCCCTCGAGGGGCCGCTCGGCAAGGTGGTGCTCCGCCACGCCCTCGCCCGGCGCATCCCGGCCGACAAGATCCCGGTGCCCAAGAAGGGCTTCACGGTCCCCCTCGGCCGGTGGCTGCGCGAGGAGCTCCGCCCGGTGGTGGAGGACCGGTTGCTCGGTCCCGACGCGTTTCCTGCGGGAGCGCTGGACCGGGTGGCCCTGCGGGCCTGGTACGAGGAGCACCGAGTGGGTCGGCTCGATCGCACCAAGGGCCTCTGGAACCTGCTGGCCCTCCAGCTGTGGGCCGAGGTCCACTGCCGGCCGCTCCCGGTTCCGAACGGTCACGGGGTGATCTCGTGAGGGTCACGCTCGTCCTCAACTTCCCGCTCAGCGTCTCCGAGACCTTCCAGCGGGACCTCGCCGTGACGCTGGCCGATGGAGGGCACCAGGTGGTGGTGCACACCCTCCAAGGCGAGGAGCCCCCGGCGGGATCGCTGCACCCCGGGGTCACCTTCTCCCTGGCCAGCCCCAAGGCCACCGACCACGGCCCTGCCGTGCTGCGCGGTCTCGTGCGATCGTCCCGGCGCCCTCTGGCCGAGATGGCGCGTCGAGCTGTGGCCCGGTTCGGCTGGACGGCCCGGGCGGCGCGGGCGGCCGCCCTGGCCGGGCCCATCTGGGCCACCCGGCCCGACGTGGTGCACGTCGGCTTCAGCGGCATCGGCGTGGCCCTGGCCGACGTGTGGGATCTGCTCGACGAGGTGGCGCTGGTGGTGAGCTGCCGTGGCACCGACGAGCTCGTGCGCCCGGCGCTCGACCCGGGTCGCCGTCGCGAGCTGGCTCGGCTCTTCGCCCAGGCCGACGTGGTGCACGCGGTGGCCGACGCGGTGGCCGACGCGGTGGTGGACCTCGGTGCCGACCCGGCCCGGGTGCGGGTGGTGAAGCCGGCGGTCGACCTCGATCGGTGGTCGGGCGAGCCGGCGTCGCTCGACGGCCCGCCGTGGCGGCTGGTCACCGTCACGCGCTTCGTGCCGGCCAAGGGGGTCGACGACCTCCTGGCGGCCCTCGCCGTGGTGCGCGGCGCTGGGCTCGACGTCACGTTGCGCGTGGTGGGTGAGGGCCCCCACCTCGATGCCCTCCGGCTGCGCGCCGGGCGAACCGGCCTCGGCGACGCGGTGACCTTCGTCGGGACGTGCCCGCCGAGCGGCGTGGCGGCCGAGCTGGCCCAGGCCCACCTGTACGTCTCGCCCAGCCTGTCCGAGGGCATCAGCAACGGCGTGCTCGAAGCCATGGCCAGCGGGGTCGCCGTGGTGAGCACGGCGGTGGGTGGGATGGGCGAGGTGATCACCCACGGGGTCGACGGCTGGCTGGTGGCCGCGGGCAGGCCCGATCTGCTGGCCGACGCGATCGGCCGCGCCCTGGGCGATCCGCAGCGGCTGGCGGAGGTCGCGGCCGGCGGGCGACGGCGCGTGGTGGCCCGCTTCGCCCGGCCGGAGCAGGCCGGCGCGTGGCTGGCCATCTACGGTGACATCGGCGGCATGGGCACACCGGCACGCGTTCGTGCCGCAGGAGAGGATTGCACGCCATGAGAGGCAGATCACCGCGCGGCTCGACCCGGATGCGCGGGCCCGACGGCCTCGTCGCGTCCTACCGGTCGCTGTTCACGGGGGAGGGCCGCGCCATCGTCCTCCAAGGCACCGTGGCCTTCCTCGGCGGCCTGTGCGAGGCGCTGGTGCTGGTGGTCCTGGCGAAGTTGGCCTTCTCCATCGGAGGCGAGACCAACGAGCTCTCGGGCCTCGGGCCGCTCGAGTCCTACGAGCTGTCCGTCGCCGGGTACTTCCGTCTCGCGGTCGTGCTGGCCCTCGCCCGAGCCGGGTTCCAGGCCCTCGCCGCCCACCTCACGGCCTCCGTGGTCGCCCGCAGCGTGACGCGCATCCGCGAAGGCACGTTCCTCGACTACGCCCGCGCCTCGTGGGAGATCCAGTCCTCCTACGAGGAAGCTGCCATCCAGGACCTGCTGACCCGCCACGTGGCCCGGGCCACAGGGGTGGTGGTCTCGATCAGCTTGGCCTTCTACATGTTCTTCACCATGGCCGCTCTGCTCGTCTCCGCGGTGGTGATCGACCCGGTGTCCTCGGTGCTCGTGGTCGGCTCCGGCACGGTCCTGTTCGGGATCCTGCGCCCCCTGAGCGCCCTGGCCAAGAGGTACTCCCGGCTGCAGCTCGAGGCGGGCCGGAAGTTCGCCGCCTCGTCGCTCGAGGCCATCAGCCTCAGCCTGGAGATCCGGGCGTTCGGTGTGAACGACGAGGTGGCGAGGCGCCTGGCCGAGGACACCGCGGCCGAGGTGAAGCCCATCTACGTGGGCCAGTTCCTCCAGCGGACGGTCCTGGCCGTGTACCAGCTGTTCGCGGTGACCATCCTGCTCGTGGGGCTGTGGTCGGTCTACGCGTTCCTGGATCGGCCGCTCGCCTCCCTGGGCGCCATCGTCATCATCCTCGTCCGGTCGCTCAACATGGCCAGCAACCTCCAGGGCGTCTACCACGCCGTGGTGGAGACGGCTCCGTTCGCCGACGAGCTCAACGAGCAGCGGGCCCACTTCCGCGACTCGGTACCGCCGAGCGGCGACGAGCTCGTCCCCGCCGGCGCCTCCTTGGTGTTCGACGACGTCAGCTACCGCTACTCCGAGGCGGCCGAGCCGGCGCTCGACCACGTCTCGTTCACCATCCGCCACGGCGAGGCGGTGGGCGTCATCGGGCCGTCGGGGAGCGGCAAGTCCACGCTGATCCAGCTCGTGCTCCGCCTGCGCCAGCCGTCGGAGGGCCGGTACCTGGTGGGCGGGGTCGATGCCCGTGACCTCGAGGAGCAGGCCTGGTTCGAGCGGGTGGCCTTCGTGCCCCAGGACTGCCAGACCGTGAGCGACGACGTGATGGAGAACATCCGGTTCTTCCGGCCCTGGATCACCGACGACGACGTGGTGGAGGCGGCGAAGCGCGCCCACGTCCACGAGGAGATCCTCGCCATGCCTGAGGGGTACCAGACCGACCTCGGCAGCCGCGGCGGTGGCCTGTCGGGCGGGCAGCGCCAGCGGGTCGCGATCGCCCGCGCCCTTGCCGGCAAGCCCCAGCTGCTCGTGCTCGACGAGCCCACCAGCGCGCTCGACATGCGGAGCGAGTCGCTCGTGCACGACACGTTGACCGACCTCCAGGGCTCGGTGACCATGCTCATCATCGCCCACCGCCTGTCGACCTTGAAGACCTGTGACCGCATCATCGTGATGGGTGCCGGTGGGCTCCAGGCGTTCGGCGAGCGCTCCGAGCTCGAGGAGAACAACGCGTTCTACCGGGAGGCCATCGCCCTCTCGAAGCTCCGGTCGTGAGGTCGCGTCGTTCCCTCGAGCGAGAGGGGATCGCCGTGTTCGACCGCTTCGTGGTGAGGCCCGGCAGCGGCTACATCGCCAGCGGGTTCGCCTTGGGGCACGTCATCGCCCTGGTGGAGCGCCGGCGCCCCGAACGGATCCTCGAGATCGGGTCGGGGATCGGGACCATCACGACCGCGGTGCGCGAGGCGCGCGACCGCGTCGGCGCATCGGGGCTGCACGTCGCGGTGGAGGACGTGCCATTTTGCCTCGACCAGTTCGCCGTCAACCTCGGTCATCGGGCCGACGAGGTGGAGGTGGTGCCCCGCGCCGCCGACATCGTGGCTGCCCTGGGCCCGGTCGCGTTCGACCTGGTGATCGTGGACGGAGGCGACCCCGACGATCTCGCCCCGGACGAGCGCCACACGTTCACCGCCGACGACCGTGCCGCCGCGGTGGGCGCGTGGCTGGCCCTGCTGGCCCCGCGGGGGGTGGTGCTGGTGGAGAACACGCGCACGGCGCAGCGCCAGGAGCTCGAAACCCAGACCCACCGGCGCTACGTGCACGAGCACGTGCGCCCCCCCGACGCCACGCCGGGCCTGCACCTCTACTGGTTCGAGCCCTCGCCGCTGCGGCGAGCTCGGGTGGCCGTGCGGGCCGTGGTCAACCGGGTGTGGTTCCCGACCGGCCTCAAGGTGGCCCGCAAGGTCCACCGGCGCGTCACGGGTCGGCCGCTCCCGTCGCGGCGAGCGGTGGCCTCCGGGCGGTTCTGATCAGCTCGGCACGCTGAGGATCCAGAAGCGGTCGTCGTCGCCCAGCAGGGCGGCGTGCCGGTAGACGTCGGGGGTGAAGTGCTCGCTCCAGCGCTGCTCGACCACGTTCACGCCCGTCTCCCGCCACCGGTCGGCCACGTCGGTGCCGTACCACCGCACGTGGTCGGACTGGCCGAAGAGCCGCTCGTAGTCGGCCGGGTCGGCATCGGGGTCCTCGAAGGTGGTCGATAGGCGGTCGTCACGGGGCACCACCACGATGGCCTGGCCGTCGCGGCCCACGATGCGGGCCAGCTCGGTCACGGCGCGGCGGTCCTCCCGGATGTGCTCGAGCACGTGGAAGCACACCACGACGTCGAAGGTGGCGTCGGGGAAGGGGAGGTCGCAGAGGTCGGCGTGGACCTGGGCGTGGGGTGACCTCAGGTCGATGCTCGTGTAGGTGTAGCCGAGGTCCTCAGCGGTGCGCTGCACCGTGTGGATCGGCGCCACCTCGAGCAGGCGCACCTCGCCGTCCACCGGTCCGAGCCGGCGCAGCACCATCTCGAGCGCCCGGTACCGCTCGCTCGAATTGCACGCCGGGCAGAGGCGGTTGGGACGCCGGGGCTTGGCGCTCGGTGCCATCCGCAGACCGCTCCAGCCGCACACGGGGCAGCGGACGCGGTGCGGGTGGCGCAGGAGCACGCGGTGCGCCACCCGCTCGAGGTGCCGGACCCTGCGGCGGGCGGCGGCGGATACGTCGTGGGAGGCGAGCTGTGCCAGCCGGGTCATCAGAACCACTGCTCCAAGCGGTCGAGGGCGATCCAGAAGCCCTCGCCATCGTTCTTGTGGCCTTGCCACGGTTCGGGGATGAAGGGCACGCCGGGCGCGAGGCGGTCGAGCTGGCCGGCCAGCACCGGCCAGTCGATCTCCCCCTCGCCCACCTGGATGCCCTCGCCGTCGGTGCCCTGGGCGTCGACGAGGTGGAGGTGCCGGACGAACGGGCCCACCTCGTCGACGAAGTCCGAGAAGCTCGTGCCGCGGTGGTTGCAGGCCAGCTTCGAGTGGGACACGTCGAGGCAGAGCCCGATGCCGGCGTCGCGGGCGAACTGGGCGGTGTCGGCGGAGTCGACGAACAGGTTGCAGTGCAACTGTCCGCCCAGGTACCAGGGGAAGGGGGGCAGGGTCTGGGCCACCAGCTCGATCCCCGACAGGTCCAGGCGCGACAGGCCCTCGATGACCCGGGCGTAGCGCGCGGCGCGGTCGCGCTCGGCGATCGGGGCATCGGGGGTGAACCCGCCGAGGCTCACGATCACCGACGGCGCGCCGGTGCGGGTGAACGACGTGGCCAGGGCGCGGGCGGTGTCGAGCGTGCGGGCCAGCTCGTCGAGCGATCGCTTCCACCAGGTGTCGTCCGTCGAGGCGAGGTCCAAGATGTGGTCGCCGGGGAAGAGGTCGGGGCTGTGCACCGCGCAGGCCAGGTCGAGCGGTTCGGGGATGAAGGCGGCCGGGTCGAGGTCGAGGTCCTGGTAGGCGAGGTGGAACTCGACGAAGTCGGGATGGGCCTTGGCCACGAGCGCGCCGAGGTCGTGGTAGCGCACGGGCAGGCCCCACGGCCGGCGGAACCGGTAGGGCCGGGGGGAGACGTGGGTCGCCTCCAGGTCCGAGGGGTAGAAGAAGTCACCCGCGGCGACGGGCCGGACGGTGGTCCGACCGATGAGCTCGTGGCGACGGTCGGGTTGGAGGCCGCGACCTGGGCTCTTCACGCTGATGTCCGACGCGGTGATCTCCGTGCCGACGGAGAGGTCGCGGGTGGCGGTGAGGCTCTTGGCCAGCGTGGTCCGGTTCATGGCCTCGCCCTGGCTGATCGTGCGCGCCGCCCCGGTGCCGAGGGCCTCCTCGAGCTGGCGGATCTCGGTGACCATCTGGGTGAGCTCCCCGGGCAACAGGCTCACCCGGTGGTCGTTGCCCTCGAGCGTGCGATCGATGGTGAGGTGCTTCTCCACGATGCGCGCACCGAGCGCCACCGCCGCCACCGGGATGTGCCGGCCCCGCTCGTGGCCGGAGTAGCCGACCGGGCACCCGCCGATGCGGCGGAGCTGGTCGAGGTAGCGCAGGTTGAGGTCCTTGTAGGGCGACGGGTAGGTGCTGTTGCAGTGCAGGAGCGCGTACGACGCTCCGTGGCGCTGGAGTACGGCCACGGCATCGACGATCTCCGACTCGGTGGACATGCCGGTGGACACGAGCACGGGCTTGCCGGTGTCGGCGACGGCCCCGAGGAGATCGTGGTTGGTGAGGTCGGCCGACGCCACCTTGTAGCCCGGGAGCCCGTAGCGCTCGAGGACCTCGAGGCTCTCCAGGTCCCACGGCGTGCACAGCGGCACCAAGCCGCGCTCGACGCTTCGATCGAACGCCCGGAAGAGGTCGTCCTCGCTGAGCTGGAAGCGGTCGAGCAGGTCGAGCGTGTACTGCGTGCCGAGGTCCTCGGCCTCCCGCCGGCCTTCGCGGTACAGCGAACCGAGCTGGCGCAGCTGGAACTTGGCGCTCTGGGCACCGGCGTCGGCGGCCCGGTCCACCAGATCGAGGGCCAGGTCGGCCCGGCCGTTGTGGTTGATGCCGATCTCGGCGATGACGAAGGTGGGCTGGTCGTCGGCGATCGTGTGCGGACCGAGGTGGAGGTGGCCCCGTCGGTCCGTCGCCACCGCCACCAGGTGTCCGCGAGCGTCCACCAGCGGCACGAAGCGGATGTGGTCGTCGAGCAAGGCGGCGAGCTCGTCGGGGCTGGCGTCCTCGGATGCGGCGCGAGGGGTGGGGTTGGCGACCGAGCGGACGGGCTGGTGCACGTCGAGGCTCGGCTCCTCCACCACCCGGCGGCGGAAGTCGCCGTCGGTGAGGATGCCCATCAGCCGGCCGTCGGCCTCCACGCAGAACACGACGCCATGGCGGTGGGCCGAGATCTGCGCCAGCGCCTCGACCACGGACGCATCGGCCGAGCAGACCCAGGGTCGCAGGGCGCGGGTGATGATCACCTGATCGGTCCGAACGCTGATGTCGAGGTGGACCGTCCCCGATGGTGCTGCCTCACCGATCCCCACCCCCAAGGCCGCGCGTGCGTGCCCCACGCTAGTGGCCCAGATGGGCTGTGCCATGATCGTCGGAATGACCGGAACCGAGCCCGCGTGGGTGCGCGCCCTCCGGGCCCAGGGCATGTCGGCCACGTGGTCGGACCACGGCGCGTGCTGGGTCCGGTTCAAGAAGGTGGCCCACCTCCGGTACCCGACCAACGACCTGCGCACGGTCGACGACGCGGAGCGCCGCGAGCTGCTGTGGGCCCGCCGGATGGCCGTGCTCCAGTACCACGAGCCGGCGGCTCGCCCGCAGGACGCCAACGCCGTCCTCTACCTCTGCGCCGACAAGCAGTACTCCCTCGACTCGCTCAGCGCCAACAACCGCTCGAAGGTCAGGCGGGCCCGCAAGCGCCTCGACGTGCGCCTCACCACCGCCGAGGAGATCATCGCCCGGGGCTACCCGCCCTACCTCGACACCCGCCGGCGGCACGGGTCGTCGTACATGTCCCCGGAGGAGTTCCGGGCCAACTGGGAGCGCCAGCTCCACGTCGAGGGTCGGGAGATCTGGGCGGCCTGGGCGGGCGACGAGATCGCGGCCTTCGGCGCCGTGCACCGCTGTGGTCGCTGGGCGTCGATCAGCGCCACGGTGTCGTCGCGGAGCCACATGAAGGACTACCCCAACCACGCGCTGTTCTCCACGGTCCTCCAGCACCTGATGTCGCAACCCGAGGTGGAGAGCGTGTCCTACGGGCTCAGCTCCCTGCGGGCCGAGACCTCCGTCGACTCGTTGCACCACTTCAAGGTGAGCGTGGGCCTCCAGGCCGTGCCGGTGGTCCGCAAGGTGGTGGTCCACCCGCTGCTGCGCCCGGCGGTCAACCGGGGCACGTTGGTGGCCGCCCGTGCCGCCGAGCGGGCGGTGCCGAGCGCCCGGATGCCACGCGCCGCCCGCGCTGCGCTCGAGTTCCTCCTCGACCCACCCGGTGAGGTCGGGGTCGGGGCCGGTCCGGAACGCGCGGAATCGTGAGCCGACCGACGGCGTTCGAGGTCCGGTCCCTGCGGCCCTCCGATGCGGCGCGGGTGGCCGAGCTGCACCGCCTCGCCTTCCCCGACTACGAGAGCAGCCGCCTCGGCCCGGGGTACTGCCGGCGGCTGGTGCTCGCCTACGCCGCCCGAGCGGACTCGTGGGTGCTCGTGGCGGAGGGACCCGGCCGGGACTGCGTGGGCTTCCTGGTGGGCGCACCGCCGGCGGCCCAGCGCGAGGTGAACGCCTCCCTGGTGGTTCCCTGGGGGGTGGTCGGCGCCCTGCGCTCGCCCGGCCGGCTCCTCGGTCGGCTCCCGGCGGCCTGGTCGCGGGTGCAGCGCCGCCGGCACCGCCCCGGCGCGGGCGGACCGCGCCCGGCCCCCGCCGCAGGAGGGCCTCCGCGGCCCGACGCCACCATCCGGGTGGTCCTGGTGGGGGTCGATCCGGCGGCGCGCGGTCAGGGAGCGGCCGATGCCCTGCTGGAGGCGTTCGCCGAGCGTGCGCGAGTCGCCGGACACGACGCGGCCGACCTGTCGGTGGCCGCCGCCAACGCGGCCGCCCGGCGCGTGTACGCCCGCCACGGGTGGGAGGAGATCGGCGTGGAGGGCGACGGCGTGGCCGTGCGCTGCCGGCTCGACCTCAGGAGCTCGGGTCCGGCCTGAGGGCGCGCAAGGTGCGCTCGGCCCGCTGGAGGTCGTCGGGGTGGTCGATGTCGACCGACTCGAACGGTTCGGACCGCCAGGCCAGCATCCGGGTGCCCGACATGGAGCCGGCGAGCACGACCTCGGCTCGCACCACGTCGATCACGCCGTCGTGGAGCCAGGCCTCGGGCAACTGCTGGCGCGGCCGGTTGTAGGCCTCGTCGGCCAGGGTCCCGAGCAACGGGTTCAGGCAGCCGTCGTGGATCTCGTACATCTTCCACGGTGACATCGGGGCCGGGCTGACCGAGCGCAGCGAGGTGGCGTTCGGGTGGGACTCGAGGCGGGCGACGGCGGCGTCGACCAGGCCGGGTCGACGGGCCGGCGACGTGGGGCGCAGGTGCACCACGAGCTCGGGGCGGTACCCCTCCTCCCGGTCGAGCCAGGCCAGGGCGTGCTGGAACACGGGCAGGTCCGGGGTGTCGTCGGCGGCCAGCTCCGCCGGGCGCAAGAAGGGGACGTCCGCCCCGGCCGCGCGCGCCTCGGCGGCGATCTCCGGGTCGTCGGTGGTCACCACCAGGCGGTCGGCGCGGCGTGACTCGAGCCCGGCCTCGACGGCCCAGCGCACCAGGGTGTGGCCACCCACCTCCACCAGGTTCTTGCGAGGGATCCCCCGACTGCCACCGCGAGCGGGGACGACGACCAGGATCGTCACGGCACGGCGGGGGCGAACGCCGCCTCGTCGCCTTCCGGCGCGAGCGCAGGCCCGGGATCGCCGCGGACCTGGACGAACGCGAACGCGAACGCGAACGGCACCGCGGCGATGCGCAGGTTGGCGTAGAACATCTGCGCGATCGACCAGGTGAGGAAGCTCACCGTGAGCCCGAGGCTGGGGCCGGCTCGACGGAGCGCGGCCGCGACCATCATCGCCATGAGCACGATGGTCGCGACGCCGGCCATCCCGTGCTCGGCCAGGACGCGGGTGAACTCGGTGTGCGAGGCCGCCTCGGTGCTGCACCGGTCGCTGCGGAGCCGGCAGGTCTCGTAGCTGATGTTGCGGTACTTCGACAAGCCGGTGCCGGCACCGAGCAGCCAGTTGTGCCTGAACAGCGCGAGGTCGCCCGAGGCCAGCGAGGTGCGGCCGGTCTCGGTGGTGCCGAAGCGCTTCTCGAACTGCCCCTGCGTGAAGGCGTCGACCCGGGGGATCACCACGAAGTAGCCCACCGCGAACGCGGCGAGCACCACCACCAGCACCCGTTTGCGGCCGCGGCGATCGGTCGCCTGGCTGAGCGCCAGGGCGGCGGCGGCGAGGGCGGTGGCGATCATGCCGCCCCGGCTGAAGGTCAAGAAGCTCTGGATCATGGAGAGCAGGCCGATCCCTCCGGCGATGATCCGGGGGAGGAGCTCCTTCTCCACCAGCACCAGCAACAGGCCCACGAGCACGGTGAGCCCCATCAGGCTCGACACCTGCACCGGTCCGAAGCCTCCGCTGGTGATGAAGTTCGACTCGGTGCCGAAATCGATCGCCCCGTAGCTCCCGATGTAGTCGTTGATGGCGGTGAGGGCGATCGAAAGGGGGCCGAGTCCGCTGATGAGCATGATCCAGAGGATCCGACGGTAGAGCCAGGTGTGGATCGTGATCTGGGAGCACAGCACCACCAGGACGGCAAGGGCCGCGGGGCCGGCCAGCGCGAACGCCACCAGCTGCCGGGCTGCCGGGGCCGCCTCGGTGTAGGTGATGAGCGAGGCCGGGAGCATCAGCAGGAAGTAGAGGACCGCCTGGCGTCCGATGCGGGTGAGGCCGGGGTAGCTGGTGGCGATCGCCAGCATGGCGATGCCGATCATGAGGTACGGCGCCAGCATGTACGGCACCGGCACCTGGGCTTGGCGCCAGGTGATCTCGGCGCCCGGGAGGTAGGCCGCCACGCACAGCAGCAGGGCGATGTTGCGCTGGACGCCGCCGTAGAGGATCACGACCAGCAAGGCCACGGCCTGGATGAGGCCGAGCGACGGCTGCTGGCTCATGAACCGGGCGAGGAGGGCCTGGCCGATGATCAGGACGACCAGCAGCATCCAGCGGGGCATCTGGACCTTGCGGCGGTCGTCGCCGAAGGCCAGGGCCGGGGCCGGTGCGGGCTCGCCGGTGAGGACGGCCGTTGCCGGCAGCCGTTCCACGTCAGCCGGTCTCCGTGGTTTCGCTGTCCTCGTCGGCCTGAGGCAGCATGTCCTCGGTTGCCGTGGGTATGTCGCTGCGGTTCCGCGTGATGAACCGGCCGATCACCGGCAGCTTCGACCGCTGGAGGTACCCGTAGTACTCGTAGAGCGAGACGTAGGTGTCGCGGTCGGCGGCACCGGTGATCACGGTCGCGAGCAGCGGTGCCCCCACCTGGCGCAGCATCTCGGTGGCGCGCCGGGCGGCCCGACGTGAGGTCTTGTTGGCCATGGTGACGAACAGGGTGGCGTCGACGTTCCGGCTGATCACCAGGGCGTCGGTGACCGGCAGGACCGGCGGGCAGTCGATGAACACCATCGAGTACCGCTCGGCGAGCGACTCGATGATCCGGCTGGTGCGCTCGTGGTTGAGCAGCTCCGACGGGTTCGGGGGCAGGTAGCCGGCGGGCAGGACGTCGACGTTGGGGTGCAGCGGAGAGGTCTGCATGGCATCCTCGAGCGGCAGGTCGCCGAGCACCACCGTGGTGAAGCCCTTGGTGCCGTCGACCTGCATGAAGCGGTGGAGCTTCGGCTTGCGCAGGTCGCAGTCCACCACGGCCACGCGCTTGCCCGAGAGGGCGAAGGCCATGGCCAGGTTGGACAGCGTGGTGGTCTTGGCCTCCGTGGCGCTGGCGCTGGTGATCTGCATGACCTTGATCGGCTGGGACAGCGAGGCGTACTGGATGGCCGTGCGCAGCCCGCGGTAGGACTCGGCGGTGGCCGACATGGGGGCCGTGAGCGTGCTCAGCTTGGGATGGCGCTCGTCGCCGCTCGTGGTGTCGTAGGGGACCAGGGCGAACGTGGGCACGTCTCGCACGGCCCGCTCAACCTCGGCCTTGGTGCGCAGCGAGTCGTCGAGCTGATCGCGCAGGAAGGCGAGCCCCAGGCCCACGAACAGGCCGATGACGAGGGCTTGGATCAGGTTGCGCACCACGGTGGGGGAGATCGGGGTGGTCGGCGCGACGGCCGGGTTCAGGATCTGCACGCCGCCGGTGGTGGTGAGGCGCTCGGACAGCTGCAGGATCTGGAGCCGCTGCTGGTAGTCGTTGAGCTGGTTCTGCGCCTCGTTGCGTTCGGCGTCGGTGCGCTCCTTGATCTGCTGGCGGGTGTTGACGAGCGTGGCGTAGCGGGGGTCGTCGGGTGAGAGCTTCAGGATCTCGTCGTCGAGCGCGACGAGGGGTTGGTTGATCTCATCGACCTGGGCCTGGAAGTCGTCGATCTGCTGCTGGATGACCTTCCGGGCCGCGGTGAGGTCGTCGAGCAGGGTCTCCAGGCGGTGGGAGCGGTAGGTGGTGGCGTAGATGTTGGCCCGCTCGGCAGCGACCTTGCCGGTGCTGGCCCGGGCCTGGAGGATGATCACGTCGTCCTCGCCGCCGGCCAGGGCGCGCACGCTGATCGGCTTCCCGTATGCCTCGGCCACCGCCTCCTTCACCTGGCGGCTGTTGATGACGCTGAGCTCGTTCTGGAGGGCGCGCTCGGGCTCGACCGGCGTGGTGGCGACGCCGGTGGCGTAGTTGGTGGCGTCGGATCGCAGCAGCATCTGGGCGTTGGCGGCGTAGACCGGTTCGGCCCGCAGGTCCTGGAACAGGCTGAACCCCCCGAGGATGAGCGGGGTGATCACGATCCACATCCACCGACGGCGGAGAACGGTCACGTACTCGTCGAGGCTGACTTCGCTGGAGTCCTGGGTGGCGAGCATTGGTCCTGTTCTCGGTGGTTCGGTGGCGCTGGGCAGCCGGCTGGAGTATTGCCGATGCGTCTGTTCGACGCCGGTCAGGCCGGCACGTCGGTGCTGGCGGCGGGTCGGCCGCGCTGGGTCGTGAGGAGCTGGTGGTAGATCTGCTCGATCTGGCGGGTGACCCGCCGCTGGTCGAACACGTCCTCCGCCACGGCCCGGCCGCGCCGGCCCATGGCCTGCCGCTCGTCGGCCCCCAGGGCCAGCAGGTCGGCCATGGCGTCGGCCAGCTCGATCGGATCACGGGGTGCGGGGGTGTACCCGATGGGCAGCCCGCGCACGGCGCGGGTGATCTCGCCGGTGTCGGTGGCGATGAACGGCAACCGGCTCGCCATGTACTCGAGGACCACCAGCGGCCCGGTCTCGTTCTTCGACGCGAGCAGGCCGGCGTCGGCGCCGGCGAGCAGTCGGCGTGCATCGGACCGAGCGCCCGCCACCCGGATGTTGTCGGTGACCCCGAGCTCGCTGGCCATGTCCCAGCAGCGATCGAAGTAGCCGGGCTCGGACGTGGTGCTGCCGATCGTCACCACGGCGAGGCGCCGGCGCACGTCGGGGGGGAGGGCGGCGAGGGCCCGGAAGACGGTGGGGTGGTCCTTCTGCTGGCGGTAGTTGGCCACCATGACCAGCACCACCTCGACACCCGGGAGGCCGAACTCCTCGCGCAGGTCCACCGGCTCCACTCCCTCGAAGCGGGAGAGGTCGACGCCGCTGCGGGCGAGGTGCACCCGCCCGGGGGGCAGGCCCGCGCTCGTACGGGCCCAGTCGCACAGCCGGCTGTCGACGCCGAGGTACACGTCCACGCCGGTGCGGAGGGCGCTGCGCATGCTGGCGGTGGTCTGGCGATCGAGGTGCAGGTGGCCGTAGTGGTCGTGGAAGACGTGAGGCGTGTCGAGCAGCCCGGCGCGACGGCACAGCGCCACGAACTTCATGGTGCCCCGGCCGTGGGTGTGCACGACGTCGATGTCGCGGGCCCGCACCCAGTGGGCGAAGCGGGCCATGCCCGCCAGGTCCCACGTGGCCCGGCGACCGATGATGGCCACCTCGACGTCAGGAAGGAGCATGTCGCGCAGCGGGCCATCGCACCGGGTGGCGCACACGAGCGCCTCGAACTGGTCCCGGTCGAGGGAGTTCGCGATGTCGACGGCCACGCGCTCAGCGCCACCCACCTCCAGGGAGTCGGTCACGGCGAGCACGCGGGTGCGTCGCAGGATGCTCACGCCGGTCTCCGGTGACGCGTCGGGCGCACGGCGCGAGCCAGGTCGCCAGCGGCGGCGGCCATGCCCAAGGCCGAGTGGTCGTAGCTCCCGCTCGACACCTCACGCCACACCTGGCGCGTGCGCTCGGCCACGGTGTCGCCCAGGTGGGCGCGCGCCTCGTGGTGGCGGACGACCCGCCGCAGCTCGTCGGCCTCCTCGAAGTCGCCCCAGAGGTCGGCGCGGTGCGCAGCCTCGGCCACCTGTCGGGCCCGGATCGCGTGCTCGGCGGATCGGGCGGGGTCGGGGGCGCGGAGTGCCTTCCTCGCGGCCGCGAACTGGCGCGACCGGAGCTCGGCCGGGGTGAGCACGCCGGTCTGCTGCTCGGGGTGGCTGCGGAAGCCGACCAGCGGCTCGGGCACCGCCCGCACCGTGCCCACTGCGGCGGCGACCAGCGACAGCCACCGGTCGTGGCGCATGGGGGCGAGCGGATCGTCGAGGACCTCGGGGAAGGGCAGGGCGGCCTCCAGGGCCCGGCGCCGTACCACCATGGTGCAGCCCGTGGTGAGGGCCCGGCGAGCGAAGTCGACGCAGGGGACTATCTCGTGGTCGACGAGCCGCCGACGGATGCCGCGGCTGCTCCAGAGCTGGCGTCCGGTGGCGCGTCCCCGCGCGTCGAGCACGTCGGCGTCGGAGAAGACCAGGGTGAGGATCGGGTCGTCCTCCAGGACTCCGACGAGGCGCGCCAGCTTGTTCGGGTACCAGACGTCGTCCTGGTCTGCGAGGGCCACGAAGCGCCCGTCGCTACGTGCGAGCGCCAGCCCGAAGTTGGCGGTCGAGCCGAGTCGCTCGGCGTTCACCTCGAGGCGCACCTCGAACGGTGCGGTGCGGGCGAACTCCTCGATCACCGCCACCGTGGCGTCGTCGGAGGCGTCGTCTTGCACCACGAGCTCGTCGGGCAGGAGGTCCTGGGTGAGGAGAGACTGCAGGAACTCCGGCAGCCAGCGCTCTCCCTGGAAGGTGCAGAGCGCCGCCGACACCCGGGGACGGGGACGTGACGGGGCTGCCGCCGACCCCGCTTCGCTGGTTACCGTCACAGCCCTCCCCCCGGTTCCGGAGCGATTAGCTTACCCGGCGGGTGACGGCCTCTAGCATCCACGTCTTCGCCGAAGAGGAGGGAGGTTCGGGTGCAAGACGCCATCGACGTGCTGACCTGGGGGCCCACGCCGCCATGGGCGGCCGGGGCCGTTCGGCGCCTTCCCTCCGACCTCGGTGCGGCGGCGCAGGCCGTGCGCGAGCACCTCGCCGGGGCCCCCGCTCCATGGCTTCTGTTCTGGGATCCGATGCTCGGTGCGCCGCCCCTCGAGGAGGCCCGCCGCCTCATCGCCAGCCGGGTGGGCGACGCCTGGCACGCCGGCCTCGCGCTGGGCCACGGCGGCCTGCCCGACGAGCACGACTACATCCACCCCACCACGCCCTTCGTGCTCGACCCGGCGGCCGAGGTCGACGGCACCTGCTGGCGGCTCTCGCTCGGGGCCGCGCTGGTGCGCACGGAGGCCCTGGCTGCGGTCGGCGGGCTGGACCCGGCGTTCCACGGGGCCACCGGCGCCGGGCTCGAGCTCGGTCACCGGTTGATCGAGCACGGCGCGGTGGTGCGCAACGGGCCGCACCTGGTGCAGGCCACCGGCACCCGGGCGGTGGCCCTCGACGAGCACGACCGCTTCCTCTTCCTGTCGCGCACGTTCGGTGCCAAGTGGGTGCGCTACGGGGCCGTCCGCCGGGCCCTGGCCACCAAGCGGCCGGTGCGCACGTGGCGCGGCTGGCGGGCCGCCACCCGCACGCACGCAGCGTCGCCCAAGGTGCGCGCCGGGCTCGTGGTGCGCGAGCCGGTCCCGTGCGTCCTCGACGTCTCGGTGAGCGTGGTCCTCCCCACGCTGGGGCGCTACGACCTGCTCCGGCCTCTGCTCGAGCAGCTGTGCGAGCAGACGGTCAAGCCCCACGAGGTCCTCGTGATCGACCAGAACGACCCCGACCTGCGTGACCACGAGCTCTACGCCGCGTTCGAGGCACGGGGCGTGCGCGTGATCTGGCAGACCGAGCGGGGCCAGTGGATCTCTCGCAACGCGGCCGTGCAGCAGGCCACCGGCGAGTGGATCGCGTTCATCGACGACGACTCCGAGATCGAGCCGGACTTCCTCGCCTCCCACCTCGAGGGGCTGGCCCGCTACGACGCCGACCTCTCCACCGGCGCGTCGCTGGCCGTGGTGGGGGCGCCGGTGCCCGCCAACTACGCGTTCTTCCGCGTGGCCGACCAGTGGGACTCGGGCAACGGCATGTGCCGACGAGCCCTGTTCGCCCGGATGGGTCTGTTCGACCTGCAGTACGACCGCCAGCGCCGGGGCGACGCCGAGTTCGGCTTGCGCGTGCAGCTGGCAGGCGGCCTGGTCATCCACAACCCCGACGCCACACGGATCCACCTCAAGGCCGAGAGCGGCGGTCTGCGCACCTACGGCTCGTGGGACGGCTTCCGGCACAAGGACCGCACGGGGCCGCTGCCGGTACCGTCGATGCTGTACTACACCCAGCGCTTCCACACCGAGCGGCAGCGGCGCGAGGACCTCCTCCTCGGCCTGGTCGTGGGGATGGTGCCCTACCACCTCAAGCGGCGGGCGTCGCCGGTGCAGTGGCTCGGGTTCCTGGCCGGTGAGGTGGCCCACATCCCCAGCACCGTACGGCGGGTGCGCCGGTCCCGGGAGCTGGCCGCCCAGATGGTCGCCGAGGGCCCGAAGATCCCGGAGCTGGTGGGGTGAGTCTCCCGCGAGGCGCGCCCCGTTCCCTCGCCGTGTTCGGCGACATGCCGCACCACGTCGACGAGCACGGCCGCCTGCACGGGCTCGAGCCGGTGGTGGCCCAGCTCGATCACTGGGGGTCGCTGTTCGAGCGACTGGTGCTGTGCGGGCCGGTGCTGCCCGGACCCCCGCCGTCGGGGTTCGCGCCGTACCAGACGCCCGGGGTGGAGCTGGTGGCGTTGAAGCGCGCCGGCGGGAACAACCTGCGGGCCAAGCTGGCCATGCTCCCGCTCGTGCCCGGGTGGGCCTGGAAGACCCGACGCGTGGCCCGGTCGGTCGATGCGGTGCACCTGCGCTGCCCCTGCAACGTCGGCTTGGTGGCGATCTTCTCCACCTGGCGAGCTGCGCCGCACCGCTACGCCATCTACGCCGGGGTGTGGCGTTCCTACGCCACCGAGCCGCGGTCGTTCGGCCTCCAGCGCCGCCTGCTGGCCACCCGGTGGTTCGGCGGACCGGTCAGCGTGTACGCCGACCGGGACCCGAGCCGCCCGCACCTGGAGCCGTTCTTCAGTCCGTCGTTCACCGAGGCCGACTGGGACGAGGCCCGGCCTGTTGTGGCGGCGAAGCTCGACGACCTCGCCTCCCGGCCCGCGGCCGGGCCGTGGCGACTCGTGGTGGTGGGCCGCCTCACGCCCAACAAGAACCAGCAGGCCGCGGTGCGGGCCCTGGCGCTGGTGGTGGCCGCCGGGCTCGATGCGTCGCTCGAGGTGCTGGGGGACGGCCCCGAGATGGAGCGGCTCGTGGCCCTGGCGGCCGAGCTGGGTGTGGCCGACCGGGTGGCGTTTCGCGGCATGGTCGATCTGCGCGAGGTGACCGCCACCTTCGCCGCGTCGCACATCCAGCTGCTGACCAGCAAGCAGGAGGGCTTCGGGAAGGTCCTGCTCGAGGGGATGGTGCAGGGCGTGGTGCCGCTGCTCTCGCACAGCCCCGCGTCGGGGGAGATCTCCGGCCACGGCTCGCGCGGCGTGGTGGTCGACCCGGAGGACCCCGCCGCCATCGCCCGCGCCGTGCAGGCCCTGGTGGCCGACCGCGAACGGTGGGCCCGCATGGTCGATGACGCTCGGAACTACACCGGCGCCCACACCCTCGAGGTGTTCGGGCAGGAGGTTCGGGCCATGCTCGAACGCCAGTGGCACGTCGAGATGCGGCCGGCGCCGGCCCGGGCATGATCGAACCTGGCGGGTTCACGGTCGAGACGCTCGGCGAGCGCGACGTCGGGGCCATGGCCGAGCTGCACGCACGCGTGTTCCCCGACTCCGTGCTCACCCGCCTGGGGCTCGAGGCCCTGAGCCGCTACTACCTGTGGCAGGTCGACGGCCCCCACCAGGTCGACGCCTTCGGGGTGGTCGCGCGGGGGCGCCTGCTCGGCCTGGTGGTGGGGGGGCGGTTCCGCGGATCCATGATCGGGTTCATCAAGCAGGACCCGCTGTTCCTGGCCACGCGCGTGGCCAGGAACCCCGGGCTGCTGGTGGAGGAGCGGGGCCGTCGGGCCGTGCGGTCCGGCCTGCGCCTCCTGGTCCTCCCCTGGGCGCGCACCCGGGTCGAGCGGCCCGAGCGGGTGCCCGACCGCTCGTTCGGGCTCCTGCTCGTGGCGGTGGACCCGGAGGAGCAGCGGTCCGGGCTCGGTCGCGCCCTGCTCGACGAAGCGGAGCGTCGGGCGGCGCTCGCCGGGCTGGAGCGGCTCCACCTCACCCTCGATCCCACCAACTGGGGGGCGATGGCGTTCTACACGGGCCTCGGCTGGCGGCGCCTCGGCGTGCCTGGCGACACCGACCGCCAGTGGCTCATGCACAAGGAGCTCGCCCGCCCCTGAGCCGGGGCGGTCGGCGGCGGCAGGTCAGAGCTCGTCGAAGATCTCGGTCAGCTCCAGGCCCAGGTAGGTCGGCGGGAGGAAGACGCGGATGTCGTAGCTGCGGACCTTGTCGACCGTTGCCTGCATCTTCTCGCGGTTGATGGCGACCGACTCCCGGGCGAGCACGTTCTCCAGCGGGAGGCGCGGGCTCTGGCGCGCCGTCTGCTCGGTGAACAGCACCATCCGGAGGTGATTGACGCTGCGGTCTCCCTTCGACGCCAGGAACTGGTCCAGGATCCGGTTCTCGTAGGCCTTCCAGGCGAAGCGGGAGGTCTCGAGCACCAGCCGGGGGTAGGTCGGCGGCAGGGCGTGGGCGCCGCTCGGGATGCGCGCGAGGTCGGGGAGGTGGTCTCGCAGGAGGCGGAGGTAGGCGCGGTGGTGCATCCGCAGCCGGGGGGGCACCGAGCTCATCAGTCGCATGAAGGCGGGCTCGTAGCACGGCGCGACCAAGGGGCGGTTTGCCCGCAGGGTCAGCTCCTGGCCGAAGGAGTACTTCCGGCCACGGTTCTCCAGGAAGTAGCGCTGGAGGGCCTGCGAGGGGCGCTCGGAGCCCGACTGTGCCACGCGCCGGTGCTCGGCCGCGACCTCGTCGGGGATGCCCTCGACGTAGGGAGCGACCTCGGCGGCGTGGTCCTCGGCGAGGAACCGCTCGACCCGCTCGAGCAACCAGGCGGGATCCGTGGGGATCGACTGGGCGAGCAGATCCTCCGCAACGGACTCGAGCTGGTCGTCACCCACCCGGCCGAGGTCCTGCAGGACGATCTCCCGGTAGCGCTGGAGCGCCCGGGAGCGTGACGAGCCTCGCGAGCTGCTGAACGCGTGGGCACCGAGCGTGGTGTCGAGGGCGTACCCGGTGGTCACGGCATCGACCCCGGCGTGGAGGAAGTGCTTCGACCCTGCGCCCCAGTACGGCACGTGCAGGTTGTCGGCCAGCAGCATCTGTGCTCGCAGCTCGTCGAGATCGGCGGGGAAGCCGTCGTCGAGGAAGTCGAAGGTGTGCCGCGAGCCGAGCCGCTCACCGACCCGGCGGACCATCCTGGTGCCCATGGTGGCCTCGGTCGCGTGGGTGAAGGTGTGGAGGTGTGCCCCGAGGTGGCGGAGGACCCCGGCGACGAGCCGGGAGTCGAACCCTTCGGAGAGCATGACGCCCACCGTGGGAGCGGCTTCCACCACCGGGCGTGCGGCGTCGACCAGCGCGTCCCAGATCCGGTCGGTGAGGTCGGGTCCGGGCTCGATCTGCTCGGCGAAGTACACCTCGGGGTAGCTGCGCTCCAGCCGGCGCGTGGCGGCCCGGTAGGTGACCAGCTCACCGGGGTTGAGCCGCTCGATGTCGCGGAACACGGTGCGCGACCCCAGCGTGTGGCCGAGCGCCACCCGGCAGGCCACGCCCATCGGGTCCGCGGGGGCATCGAGGGCCCGGGCGGCCAGGTAGAGGTGGGACGAGAACACGAAGCCGTCGTCGGTGCAGCTGAACAGGAGGGGCAGCAGGCTGCTCGGGTCGCTGGTGAGGTGGATGTCCCCGGTGCGCTTGTCCTGCACCACCAGGTTGAACAGGCCCGACTCCTGACCCTCGAGCACGGGTCGTGCGGTGATCACCCGCCGGGCCAGCTCTGGGAGGACGGCGGCCAGCGAGGCACCGCCGTGCCGGTGCAGGTAGCCGTCGAAGAGCACCTCCACGTCGTCGGTCTCGACGTGGACGGCCTCACCGGTCCCGTCGCCCCAGACGGTGAGCAGATCGGAACCGACGCCGAGGTCGCGATGGGCCAGGCCGACCCCGGTGAGCACACCGCCCACCCTGGTGCGCAGGCGGTGAGCCCGTTGACCGGTCCCTCCCCCGAACACATCCATCGGTGGACCTCCCGGCCTCACGTCGCCCCACGAAGGGTCCGCATCGTAGGGAGGGCCGCGTTGGCGGGCAAACGACCGCACCCAGGTGGTCGTACCGGTGCACGCCACCGGTCGGCGCCCAGCCGAGGGCTGCCAGCGCCTGCGGTAGCGTGCCGTTGATGACAGGCACGGCCTGCGCCGGCCGGGTTGGCGCACCACGTGGCCCCCACCGAGCGAGCTCGTCGTGGTGAGCCTGGCGGAGCTCTACGGGCGCGCTCCGGTGCCCCTGCAGAACGCGATGGCCACCGGCTACGGCGTGCGCGAGTTCTCCCGGCGCTACACCGGTGGGTTCCGGCGCATCGTCGCCGAGCTGGAGCAGCACCAGTGGGCCGATCCCGAGGAGCTGGAGGCCGACCAGCTCCGGCGGCTGCGAGACCTGCTCACCTGGTGCGGCCAGGAGGTGCCCCACTACCGGGACCTGTTCCGAGGGCTGGGCTTCGCCCCGGGCGATGTGCACCACGTGTCCGACCTGGCCGCTCTGCCGCTGCTGGAGAAGGAGACGGTGCGGGCCGATCCCGAGCGCTTCCTGCCCGACCACCCCGGCCGGCTGGTGGCCCAGACCACGGGCGGGACCACCGGTACCCCCCTGCGCTACTGGGCCACGCTCGATGCCGTCCGGTTCAACTACGCCACCTACGAGGCGCGGTCGCGGCGTTGGGCCGGGGTCCGCCTCGGTGATCGCATGGCATCGCTGCACGGCCAGCCGATCGTGCCCGCCGACGACCAGGACGGTCCGTTCTGGCGCCACAACTACGCCTTCAACCAGCTCTACCTGTCCGTCTACCACCTCAACCCCACCACGCTGCCGGCCTACGTCGACGCGCTCGAGCGCTTCGCACCCCGGGTGGTGGTGGGGTACCTGTCCGCGGTGCACCGCATCGCCACGCACCTGCTCGAGACAGGGGGTCAGGGGCGGGTGCTCCCGGCGGCGGTCATGGTCAGCTCCGAGACGCTCACCACGGCGGCCCGCCACGACATCGAGTCTGCGTTCGGTTGCCGGGTGTTCAACGGCTACAGCCTGGGCGAGCTGGTGGCCTACGTGTCCGAGTGCCCGCTGGGCGGGCTCCACGTCAGCACCGAGTACGGCGTGCTGGAGCTCGAGGACGGCTCGGTGGGGCGCGAGATCGTGGCCACCGGCCTCATCAACAAGGGGATGCCGCTGGTGCGGTACCGCACGGGCGATCTCGCCGAGGCCTCTGCCGAGGCCTGCCGGTGCGGGCGCACCCTTCCCCTCCTGTCCGAGCTGCAGGGCCGCGCCGACGACGTGGTCCACACGCCCGAGGGGGCGGTCGTCGGCCCGGCGCCGATGAGCCTCGCCTTCCAGCGCGTGCCGCGCCTGCGGCGCGCCCAGGTGCACCAGGACGACCCCGGGTCCATGCGGGTGCTGATCGAACCGGCCGACGGGTTCACCGACGACGACCAGGCCTTCCTCGACGCCGAGCTTCGCAAGCGGCTGGGTACCGCGCTGCGCATCGACTACGAGCGCGTCGATGCCCTGCCCCGCACCTCCGGGGGCAAGGAGCGCCTCATCGTGTCCAGCGTGGGCCGTCCGCCGGATGGTTCGAGCTGATGCGCCAACCGGTGCTCGGGTTCATCGGCATCCACGCCGGCCCGCGGACCGACCAACCCGTCAGCCAGGACGAGACGCTGGCCGCGCTCTTCGAGGGCGTGGGCTACCGGGTGGAGCGCGCCAGCGCGGTGAAGCGACCGCTGCTGCGCACCCTGCACCAGATCTGGTCGCTGCTCACCTGGCGCAACGTCGACGCCGTGATCATCGCCGCGTTCTCGGGCCCGTCGTTCTGGATCGCCGACTTCGCCTCCTTCCTGGCCGAGCACGTGGGCCACCGCAAGGTCGTCTTGTTCCTGCACGGCGGCCAACTCGGGGAGTTCGGTCCCGCGCACCGGGCCTGGGTGACCCGTGTGTTCGACCGCGCCGACCTGCTGCTCGCGCCGTCGGACTTCCTCGCCGACGCGTTCCGGCCGTGGGGCTACGACGTCCACGTGATCCCCAACGTGTTGAGCATCGAGGACTATCGCTACGACCGCCGGGTCGCGGCCCGCCCGGCGCTGCTGTGGATGCGGACGTTCCACGAGCACTACGACCCGCTGCTCGCCGTCGACGTGCTCGCTCGCGTGGCCGAGGTCCACCCCGATGCCTCCATGACCATGGGTGGGGCCGACCACGGGCTGCTCCAGGCCACCAAGGACCGGGCCGCCGAGCTGGGGGTGACGGACCGGATCGCCTTCGCCGGCTACCTGGACGCAGCGGGCAAGGCGCAGGCCTTCGCGGACCACGACGTGTTCCTGAACACCAACATCGTCGACAACATGCCGGTGAGCGTGCTCGAAGCGGCGGCGTGCGGGCTGGTGCCGGTGGCCACCGCGGTCGGCGGAATCCCGGCCCTGCTCACCGACGGGGTCGACGCCCGGCTGGTCCCGGCACGCGATGCGGCCGCCATGGCCGACGCCGTCCTGGACCTGCTCGCCCACCCGGAGACGTTCGCCGAGTTGGCGCTCGGCGCGAGGGCGCTCGCCCTGCGGTCGGGGTGGCCGGCGGTGTACGCCCGTTGGCGCGAGGAGCTGAACACCCTCCTGCCCGACCTGGCGACCCCCTGACCGCTCCCACCCCAGCGAATGTGGTGTGCCCAGGCGACGTTCCTGCCGATTCCGCGCGTGAGGTTCGTCGGGAGCGGATCTGCTCAGCGCAGGAGCGCGTCGACGACGGCGACGATCCGGGCCACGCCGGGGCCGAGGTCGTGGTGCGCCGCCACCAGGGCACGCGCCTGCTCGCCCCGGGCGGCGCGCTCGACGGGGTCGTCGAGCAGTCGGCCGATGGCGTCGGCGAAGGCGGTGGTGTCGGGGTAGTCCACGGCGGCACCGGCGCCCTGGTCGCACAGCGCCGCAACCCCGCCGGTGCGAAAGCAGACGAGGGGGAGCCCGGTGCCGGCCGCCTCGAGGGCGGCGAGGGGGAGGGCATCCTCACGGGCCGGGAGGGCGAAGACGTCGAGGGCACCGAGCAGGGCGGCGGGCTCGTCGTGGTGGCCGACGTGCACGAACCGGTCGGCGAGGTGCAGCCGGCGGGCCTCGTCGGCCAGGTGTCGTCCGTCGGTGCCGGCCGGGTCGCCGCCGATCCACACCACCCAGGGGACGCGACCCGGTCGGTCGCCCCCCAGGCGGGCGACGGCGCGCAGCAGGTGCTCGGGGTCCTTGCGCCAGTCGGGCAGGCCGACCGAGCCCACCACCGCTGCGTCGGCGGGGATCCCGAGTCGGGCGCGAGCCCGATCACGCGGATCGGGGCGGAGCGCCGACACGTCGACGAACTCCTCGCAGGTCGTGACCAGACCGGGGTCGAGCCGGTGGCCGTCCACCAAGACGTCGGCCACCGCGCCCGACGCCGCCACCACGTGGGTGGCCCGGCTGAACAGGAACGCTCGGTCCTCCTCGCAGAGCGTGTCCCGGAGGCCGACGTCCATCTCGTGGACGTGCAGGAGCACCGGCGTCGCCGGCGACGGGTCGAGCGCACGGAGGAGGGCGGCGGTGGGCGGGGTGGCGGCGTTGACGTACACGAGGTCGGCGGTGCGCAGCCCCGTGGCCGACCGCCGGCGGACCGCACCCTGGAGGCGGGCGGAGGCGTGGTCCATCCCGGCGCGCCGCAGCCCTGCCGCCACCGGCTCGAGCGGCTCGCGCGCCGAGGTCACCGCCGAGGCGCGGGCGCCGGTCCCCCGGTACTCGTCGAGCAGCGGCCCCGAGCGGGCCACGAGCACGGAGAGGTCCCAGCGGCGCTCGGCGGCCAGGCCGCGAAGGAGGTGGCCGAGCATGATGGGCGGTCCGGTGCGCTCGGCCCCGTGCCCGAGGAACGCCAGGTGCGGGCGGGACCTCTCATCGCGTCGGTCACCCGCTCCTGGCACCCGTGCAGCATCGCAGGTCGCCGGCGGCTACCGGAGCGCCATCTCGCGCCGAGCCCTTCGTTCAGTCGAGCCCGACCTCGCGCACCGGCCCGGTCCACGGAGGCTGGTCGGCCCGGGTCAGGATGCAGTCCTCGAGCACCAGGTGGTCGAGGTCGGTGGTCATGAAGCACCGGTAGGCGTCCTCGGGCGTGGCCACGATCGGTTCTCCCCGGATGTTGAACGACGTGTTGACCAGCACCGGGCAGCCGGTGCGGCGATGGAAGGCCTCGAGGATCCGGTGGAACGCGGGGGCCTGGTCCCGGTCGACGGTCTGGATGCGGGCCGAGTTGTCGACGTGGGTCACGGCGGGGATCTGGGAGCGCACCTGGGCCACCACCTCGGTGAGGGCGGCACCCGATCCGGTGCCCGGGCCCTCGGGTGCCACGAGCCGGTCTGCGGCCACCGGCGCCACGAAGGTCATGTACGGCGACGGGCCGTCGAGGTCGAACCACTCGGCCGCGTGCTCGGCGAGCACCGCGGGCGCGAACGGTCGGAACCCCTCCCGCTTCTTGACCCGCAGGTTGAGGGTGCGTTGCGTCTCGGGGTTGCGGGCGTCGGCCAGGATCGAGCGGTTGCCGAGGGCCCGTGGCCCGAACTCCATGCGGCCCTGGAGCACCGCCACCACGGCACCGTCGGCGAGGAGCTCCGCGATGCGGCCGGCACGAGCCTCGGGGTCGGTGATGCGCTCGAAGGGCCGGCCGGCCTCGGTCAGCTCGGCGGCGATGACCTCGCCGTCGAATCCCGGGCCGAGGTACGTGCCGGCCATGGCGTCGGGCCGGTGCGGGGTGCGCGGGTGCTCGAGCACCTGGTGGTGGGCCCACAGGGCGCAACCGAGGGCGCTTCCGGCGTCTCCCGCTGCCGGCTGCACCCAGATCTCGTCGAAGGTGCCCTCGCGCCGCAGGCGGCCGTTGGCCACGCAGTTGAGGGCCACGCCACCGGCCAGCACGAGGTTGGACTCGCCGGTCAGCTCCCGCGCCGTGCGAGCGGTGGCGCACACGGCGCGCTCCACCACCTCCTGGATCGACCGGGCGAGGTCGCACTCGCGCTGGGTGATCGGGGACTCGGGCTCGCGAGCCGGACCGTCGAACAGGTGGGCGAACCGGTCGTTGGTCATGCGCCGGCCGGCGAGGTAGTCGAAGTACGCCAGGTCCATGCGCAGGGCGCCGTCGGGGGCGAGGTCCACGAGGTCGTCGAGGATCCGGTCGACGTAGCGCGGCTCGCCATGGGGCGCGAGGCCCATGAGCTTGTACTCGCCCGAGTTCACCTGGAAGCCGCAGTGGTAGGTGAACGCCGAGTAGAGCAG
>CAZIVZ010000002.1:0-44842 GCA_964542495.1 uncultured Aquihabitans sp. | reverse complement strand
CCGAGGCCGACGTGGTCCTGTGGGACGGGGGCAACAACGACCTGCCGTTCTTCCGGCCGGACCTGATGATCACCGTGGCCGACGCCCTGCGGCCCGGCGACGGGCTGACGCACCACCCGGGCGAGGCGAACCTGCGCATGGCCGACGTGGTGGTGGTGAACAAGGTGGGCGCGACGGGCGCCGACCCCGATCGCGTCGAGGCCGAGGCGGCCGAGGTGAACCCGGCGGCCACCGTGGTGCGCATGGCCTCCCCGGTCACGTTGGCCGACGGGCCCGACCTCGCCGGCGCCCGGGTCCTGGTGATCGAGGACGGCCCCACCATCACCCACGGCGGCATGCCCCACGGGGCCGGCACCGCGGCGGCGCGCGCCGCCGGAGCGCGCGAGCTCGTGGACCCCCGCCCC
Organism: uncultured Aquihabitans sp.; assembly: GCA_964542495.1. Classification (GTDB taxonomy): domain Bacteria; phylum Actinomycetota; class Acidimicrobiia; order Acidimicrobiales; family Iamiaceae; genus Aquihabitans. The sequence goes on along the minus strand of CAZIVZ010000002.1, from coordinate 44,438 downwards.
GTCGCCGTGGGGTCGATCGCCCGCACCTACGCGACGTACCCCCACATCGGTCCCGTGCTGCCGGCCATGGGCTACGGGGCCGAGCAGCTGGCCGACCTCGAGGCCACGATCGCCGCGGTGGACTGCGACGTCGTGGTCATCGGGACGCCCATGGACCTGGCCCGGCTCGTCGAGATCCGCCAACCGGTACGGCGAGCCACCTACGAGTCGGCCGACGCCGGGTCCCCGACCCTGGCCGAGGTGGTCCGGGAGCGCACGAGCACGTGGTGGGCGTGACGGGCGCCGGCCCGGCCGTGGTCGCGGTGGGCGGCAACGCCCTGGTCCGTCGGGACGGCCCCGACGACGTCGACACCGAGCGCACCAACGCTCGGCGGGCGGCCGAGGCCCTCGCCGCGCTGGCCGGCGCCGGGCTCGTGGTGACGCACGGGAACGGTCCCCAGGTGGGCGCGCTCGCCCTGGGCGCCGAGCTCGCCGGCCGGGTGGTCCCGCTGCACGTGCTGGTGGCCGAGAGCCAGGGCCACGTCGGTCACCTCCTCCAGCTCGAGCTGGCGGCCGTCCTCGGTGACCGGCCCGTGTGCACCCTGCTCACCCGGGTGGTGGTCGACGCCGCCGACCCTGCGTTCGCGGTGCCCACCAAGGCCATCGGCGCCGTGTACGACGAGGCCCGAGCTGCGGCTCTGGCGGCGGAGCACGGGTGGGACGTGGCCCGTGACGGCCACGGGTGGCGGCGGGTGGTGGGCTCCCCCGAACCGGGTCGGGTGGTGGAGCTCGACGCCGCGCGCCAGCTCCTCGCCGCGGGCTCGGTGGTGGTGGCCGCCGGCGGCGGGGGCATACCGGTGACCGAGGTGGGCGGTCGGCTGGAGGGGATCGACGCCGTGATCGACAAGGACCTCACGTCCACCGTGCTCGCCGTGGCGCTCGATGCCTCGGTACTGGTGCTGCTGACCGACGTCGACGCGGTCCACCGGGACTGGGAGGGGCCTTCCGCCCAGCCCATCGCCCGGGCCACCGTGGCCGAGCTGCGGGCCCACCGGTTCGAGCCCGGCACCATGGGCCCGAAGGTGGTCGCCGCGTGCCGGTTCGCCGAGGCCACCGGGCGCGCCGCCCACATCGGATCGCTCGACGATGCCGCCGCCGTGGCGGCCGGCGCATCGGGCACCACGGTCATCCCCTGAGTGGCGGCCCGTCTGGCGGCCCGCCAGGCGGGCTGAAGGCGGCCTCGAACACGGCGAAGACATCGGGCCCGTGGGCGTCCACGCCGACGTCGCCGAACTGGATGACCGACATCAGCAGCGACAGGATGATCGTGACGGTGCCGTTGGCCAACGCCGTGGGGTCTATGTCGGGGCGGATCACGCCGGCCAGCTGGTCCGCGGCGATGCGATCGGCCACCGCCTTGCGCAGCTCGGCCAGGGCGGGGATGTCGAGCATGCGGTCGGTGACGTGCGGCTCGAGGCCGGCCAGCACGCGCCGGGCGAGCGGGTGGCCGTCGAGCGCCGCCACCAGCGTGACCATGACGGTGCTCTGCCAGGCCCGGGCATCGAGGTCCTCGAGGAAGGTGGACACCGCCTCGTGGATCACCCCGGCGGCGTCCTCGTCGAGGGCGGCCACGAACAGCGCGCTCTTGTTGGGGAAGTAGGCGTACGGCACCGTGCCGCTCACCGCGGCATCCCGGGCGATGTCGGCCACCGAGGTGGCGCGATAGCCGTCGCGACCGAAGCGGGCGATGGCGGCGTGGAGCACGGCCTGACGGGTCTGGGCACCCTTGGTGGCCGCCGGGGGGCGGCCGGGCTCCGAGGTGTCGGCCATGCGCCGAGGGTAACAGAAGTGAGTGTTTGAGGGAATCTCTCAAATCGTCTACCATCGGGCCATGACGCAGAGCAGCGACCCCACGCGCACCGTCCCCACCCGGCGCATCTCCTTCGAGGAGTCGCTGGCCGAGGTCCCCAAGCACTTCGCCGGCGATGGCGACCTCGTCACGAGCCACCTGATCGCCACGCTCTCGGCCCTGTTCCCCGACGGCGAGGACTTCTTCGTCCGCACCGTCCGCCACTACCGCGACCAGATCACCGACCCCGACCTCAAGCGCCAGGTCAACGGCTTCATCGGCCAGGAGGCCACCCACGGTCGCGAGCACCGGACCCTGAACGATCGCCTGGCCGAGCTCGGCTACCCCACGCGGCGCGTGGCCAACATGGCCAAGCGCGGCCTCGCCCTGCGCGAGCGTGTGGCGTCGCCGGCGTCCAACCTGGCCGAGACCGCGGCGCTCGAGCACTTCACCGCCACCCTCGCCGAGGTTGCCCTCACCAGCACCGAGGTCCAGGAGGCCATGGGCCACCCCGCGGTGCGCGACCTGCTCGTCTGGCACGCCCTGGAGGAGGCCGAGCACAAGGCGGTGGCCTTCGACGTGTACCGGGCCGTGGGCGGCAGCGAGCGCACCCGGATCCTCACCATGAAGCTGGTGCGGACCATGTTCGTGGTGGGCGTCTCCGTGCAGCTCGTCCTGTCGCTGCTCGGCGATCCCGCCACCTTCGAGAAGGGGCGCCTGCGGGCCAGCCTGCGCCGCCTGCGCACGTCGCCCATGGCCGACAAGTCGGTCTGGCGCCGTCTCAAGGACTACGACCGGCCCGGCTTCCACCCCGACGACTGGGACACCACCGACCTGGTCGACACCTGGAGCGCGGAGCTCTTCGGCGACCACGGCACCCTCAACGACAAGCTCGCGAACGCCCCCGTGCCCGCCGGGACCGGGGCGTGACCGCCCCCGAGCACGTCGACGTGCTCATCGCCGGTGCCGGGCTCTCGGGCATCGGCGCCGCCCGACACCTCCAGACCAGCTGCCCCTGGGCCAGCTTCGCCATCCTCGAGGGCCGCCACGCCATCGGCGGCACCTGGGACCTGTTCCGCTACCCGGGGATCCGCTCCGACTCGGACATGCACACCCTCGGCTACTCGTTCCGGCCGTGGACGGGGGAGAAGTCGATCGCCGACGGTCCCGACATCCTCCAGTACATCCGAGACACGGCCGCCGATTCCGGCGCCGATCGCAAGATCCGCTTCGGGCACCGCATCGTCTCCGCCGACTGGTCCACCGACGACGCCCGCTGGCACGTGGTGGCGCGCCGCGACGACACCGACGAGGACGTGGAGCTCACCTGCTCGTTCTTCTGGGGTTGCACCGGCTACTACCGCTACGACCACGGCTACGTCCCCGACTTCGAGGGCATGGACTCGTTCCGCGGCCAGATCGTCCACCCGCAGCACTGGCCGGAGGGGCTCGACCTCCTCGGCCAGCGGGTGGTGGTCATCGGCAGCGGCGCCACCGCCGTCACCCTCGTGCCCTCCCTGGCGCCCACCGCGGCCCACGTCACCATGCTCCAGCGCTCGCCCACCTACATGGGCAGCGTCCCCACCCGGAACCCCGTGGCCAAGCTGGTGCGCGCGGTGCTGCCGGCCCGGCCCGCCGCCTGGGTGCTGCGCTGGGTCAACGCGCTCGCCACCCAGGGCCTCTACCGGGTGAGCAAGCGCCGTCCCGAGCTGGTGAAGCGGATCATGCGCAAGGGCCTCGAGCGGGAGCTGCCGCCCGGCTACGACATCGACACCCACTTCACCCCCCGCTACGACCCGTGGGACCAGCGGGTGTGCGCCGTGGCCGACGGCGACCTGTTCCGCCACATCCGCAACGGCAAGGTCGACGTGGTCACCGACACCGTCGCCCGCTTCACCGAGACCGGCATCGAGCTCGGGTCGGGTGTGCACCTCGAGGCCGACGTCATCGTGCCCGCCACCGGGTTGGAGCTGCTGTTCCTCGGCGGCATCGAGATGGCGGTCGACGGCGAGAAGGTGCACCCGCCAGACAAGCTCACCTACAAGGGCATGATGCTCGAAGGCGTGCCCAACTTCGCCTTCACGGTGGGCTACACCAACGCCTCCTGGACCCTGAAGGCCGACCTCAGCGCCGAGTACGTGTGCCGCCTCCTCGCCGCGCTGCGCGAGCGCCACCTGCGCCAGTGCACCCCGCACAACCGCGACGCCTCGGTGGCCGCCGGTCCGCTCCTGGCCCTCCAGTCGGGCTACATCCAGCGCGCCGCCGACCGGGTCCCCCAGCAGGGCACCCGCTTCCCGTGGCAGGTCTACGAGAGCTACCTCAAGGACTACCGCGCCATGAAGCTGTCCAAGCTGGACGACGACGCCATGGCCTTCACCAACCCTGAACCGGCGAGCGCAGCAGCCGGCCGGCGATAGCGGCGCTCCTCAGGGGGTGCGGCCGTTCCAGGCCACCAGGCGGTCGATCAGCGGCGCATCGTCGGCCACGTCGACCGCGTTGGCGAACGGAGCCTCCCAGGGCACCCCGGGCGGCAGGTAGGCCTTGGCCGCCTCCCACTGCGCCGTGCGGTCGGCTTCGGGGAGCTGGAAGTGGATGGCCTCCAACGCGCAACCGAGCGTCGCCTCGTCCCACGCGACCTCCTGACCGGTGGCCTGGGCCAGGTCCCAGCTGTGGACGCAGAGCTCGTTCACGTAGATCTCCGCCACCTGGGCGCCCGAGAACACGCCCCAGGGGACCGGGGTTGGGCGGTCGAGCACGTCGTCTGGCCAGGACGCCTGCACGTCGTGGGCGGCCTCCTCCACGGCGGCGAGCCACGCGCCGGGGGGCACGTCGTCGCTGTCGACGGACCAGGTGGACAGGTCGTCGCCGCGACCGGCGCTGGCGATGCGCCGGACCACCATGACGAGGTGGCCCAGGAGATCCTGCACCGCCATCTCGCCACACGGCGTGGGGAGCTCCCACTGATCGGGGGTGACCGCGGCCATGATCGGCCGGACGATGCGCACGGCGGTGGCGAGGTGGGCGCGTGGATCGTCGGGATCCAGGGTGCCGGGGGTCGGATCGGTGTCTTCGGAGGTGCTCATGGGGCCATGGTGCGCACAGGACCCGGTCAGATCCTGTCCGGGTCCTTCCGGAACGTGGGGAGCGTGGTGCGGGGTGCTCAGCCCCAGTAGTCGATGCCGCTGAGCTCGTGGTAGCGGGACTCGAACTCGCGGCCCTCCAGGAAGTACACGCCGAACAGGTCGTCATCGGGGTGGCGCTCGCGCATGCCGGCGAGGACCTCGGCGTCACCCACCAGGTGGCGGAGCCGCGGCGCCTCCTCGGCCACGGCCGCGGCGATGGCGTCGGCCACCGCCTCGGCGGGCACGCCGCTGGTGCTGAGCTGGTGGGTGAGCACCTTGAGGAGGAACTCGCGCGCCTGGGGGTAGGCGGTGTCGGCGGGCGGCGCCTCGGACTTGCCCCAGATCGGTGTGAGGATGGTGCCGGCCTGCACCAGGACCACCCGGATGCCGAACGGCGCCACCTCGGCCTGGAGCGACTCGCTGATCGACTCGACGGCGCGCTTGGTGGACGCGTAGGGCGCCATGAGCGGCGGCGACACCACGGCCGACGACGACGAGATGTTGACGATGCGGCCCGAGCTCGCCTCGCGCATGCCGGGCAGGACGGCCTGGGTGCAGCGGACCACGCCCAGCACGTTGGTCTCGAACATCGACCGGTAGACCTCGATCGGCGTCTCCTCCACGCTGCCGGCCCCCGTGATGCCGGCGTTGTTCACCAGCACGTCGACCGGGCCGCCGGCCAGGATCTCGGCGAAGGCCTCGGCCACCGAGGCGTCGTCCGACACATCGATGGTGACCGGGTGCACGTCGGTGGCCCCGGCCGCGGCCGCCGCCGCGGCGATGGCGGCGAGCCCCTCGGCGCGGCGGGCCCCGGCGAACACCTCGTACCCGTCGGCCGCCAGGCGCAGCGCCGTGGCCAGCCCGATCCCCGAGTTCGCCCCGGTCACCACTGCTCGCCTGCTCACGCGTCCCCCTCGTCCGGTCGGTGCGCCGCAAGCTACCGCGGCTTCGATCGGTCAGGATCCCGGTCGGGAAGCCCGCATCGACGGTCTGACGTCGAGGCCAACCGAGTGGAGTCCGCCGCTTCGAATGCGCTCCTGCCCTTCGGTCCGGTGCTGGCGGTGGTGGTGTGGCTGGTCGGACGCCGACGATGGCCGGCGTGGCAGAACGGTCTTGCGGTGACGGCAGCCGGATGGTTCGCGACGCTCATGGCCGCGGGGGCGATCGGCTTCATGGCCGGTCCGGACACGGACGCGACCCGGATCGTCGGGCGGATCGCCGGGCCGGGGATCGTCCTCACCGCCGTCGCTGCGATCGTCGTCGCTCGCAAGCCGGCTCGCACACGGCCACGGGCGGCATTGCCGCCTCCACCCACTGGGTTCTCCCCACCGTTGCCACCTCCTCCGCCACCCAGCTCCGGGGGCAGCCCGCGCGCGTAGGGCGGATCGACCCGGTGAAGCGAACATACGTTCGAGATTGTCAGACCCCCTGAGTAGTGTTGAGGGCATGGGATCGCAGGTGATCAACCGGGAGGTGGCGGCGGCCATCGACGCGGTCGGTGCGGGGTTGGATGCCTTGTTCGCGGCGGGGTTGGACGCCGTCGATGCGCGTGATGCGGTGGTGCTGGTGCGTGAGGTGGAGGGTCTGGTGCGCCGGGCTCGGGCTGCGGCGGTGGGCGTCCAGGATGGGGTGGATCGGGCGGGGTGGCACCGGGTGGATGGGCACGCGTCGGCCAAGGTGATGGTGCGCCACGTGGCCCGCCTGTCTGATGCGGAGGCGGGGCGTCGGATGCGCGCGGCGAAGGCCCTGCGGGACCTGCCGGGGGTGGCTTCGGCGTATCGGGCCGGGACGGTGGGGTCGTGCCAGGTGGATCGGGTCGGACGCTTGCACGCCAACCCGCGGGTCAGTGCGAAGGTGGGGGCGCAGGACGCGGCGCTGGTGAAGGCCGCGTGCCAGCTGTCCTACCGGGAGTTCGATCTGAAGGTGTCCGAGTGGGAACGCCTCGCCGACGCCGACGGGGCCGGGGACCGCTCGCAGGCCCATCACGACAAGCGTGACGCCACCATGGTCCAGGACTACGACGGCCGCTGGCGCTTCGCCGGGTCCTGTGGATCCCTGGCGGGGGCGGAGCTGTATGAGATCTTCAAGGCGTTCTTCGACACCGAGACGTTGGCTGACTGGGAGCAGGCCCGCGCCGAGCACGGCGAGGCCGCCACCGGGGAGCACCTGTCGCGTTCGGATGCGCAGCGGCGCTTCGACGCCTGGTTCGCCATCGCCCGCAAGGCCGCCGACGTCCGCGCCGCGGAACCGGGCGGGTCGCAGGTCGTCACCAACGTCGTGATCGACGAAGCCAGCTTCTACGACCAGCTCCGCCGCTTCACCGGCCTCGACCCCCGCTCCGACCCCGATTGTGACGGTGGTGGGCCGGTGGTGGACCCGGAGCAGGGGGCCCGGCTGCGCTGCGGGACCATCGACGGCAACCACGTCGACCCCACCGAAGCCGTCGCCGCCGCCCTCATCGGCCACGTCCGCCGCGTCGTCATCAACTCCGCCGGCACCGTCATCGACCTCGGACGACGCTCACGCGTGTTCATCGGACCCGCCCAGCTCGCCGTGCGACTCGCCTCGATCGAGTGCTACTGGCCCGGCTGTCACGTACGGGTGTCGGACTGCCAGATCGACCACCTCGAACCCTGGGCCCCACCCCACAACGGCACCACCTCCCCCAGAAACGGGGGACCCGCCTGCGGGCGCCACAACCGGTTCAAACACCGACACGGCTACACCGCCTGGCGAGACCCCACCGGCCACTGGCACACCCTCAGACCCGACGGCACCGAACTCGAATAGACCCGTCGAGGGCCCATGCTCCGGCGCGGCCGAGAACTACCCTTCGGCGACGATCACCGGCGCGGCACAGACCTCACGGAAGGCGAGCCTCGAGTTGACCCCGACGGACACCTCCGACCTGCGGGGCCTCCGGGGCCTGATCCGCCGGACCCGCACCGATCCCGGGCTGCGGCGCGAGGCCGACATGATGGGCTTCTACGTGTCCATCGCCCTGCTGGCCGCCCTCACGACGGGCAACGACCACCAGGCCCACTCGCAGCTCGACGTGCTCGGGGTGGTCTGGGGCACCACCATCGGGCTCGCGCTTGCGCACTGGTTCGCCATCGTGGTGTCGGCGCGGCTCGTGCGTGACCCGGACCTCCACCACACCCCGATGGAGGTGCTCGCCTCGCAGATGGGCATGGGCGTCGCCATCGCCATCGCATCCACCACAGCGGTGCTGATCCTCCCCGAGGATCTCGAGCGCCTCGGCGCTCGGGTCACGGCCGCCCTGTTCATCGCCGTGATCGTCCAGGTGGAGAGCATCGCCGGCGGGTCCACGTTGCGACGCGCCGTCAGCCTCGGTGTGCTCGCCCTGGTGGTGGCCCTCACCATCGCCACCTTCAAGTGGTTCATCGGGAAGTGAGCCGAGGGGCGACCGACCGGGCGCCGACGACGGCCCGACGAACCCGCGGCGAACATCCAGGGAACCCCTGTGGCGGCGACCGCGTCCATGGCGCTCGGGTCGGCCATCTGGGGCGCTCACCTCCGGGGACCCCTGGGGCTCGGTGCGGGCGACGGCATCGAGGGGGCCGTGGCCGACCTGGCCCGCGCCCTCGTCAGCGGTGCGCCTCGACCCGAGCCACGGCGTCGAGACGCGCCCGTTCGAGGGTGATCCCGACCCGCTCCTCGCTGGATAGGTGTTGGCCTCGCCCACCGCGGCGCTCACCCGGTGACGGCGAGCTGCTCGGTGTGGCGGCTGGGCCTAGCCCCCGGCCGAGGGCTCGAGGGCGGCGGCGAGCCGCTCGAGCGTGCGGCTCATCGTGCGCTCGTTGCGCGCCGCTCGGTCGACGACGCCCGAGGTCTGCTGGCTGAGCTCGAGGGCGGACTCGGGGCGCAGGTCCTCGCTCCACTCGGTCACCCGGCACCCCGTGGCGGTGGGCTCGATGTGGTAGCCCCACGTCGAGAAGTGAAAGTCGAACATGGAGCACTCGAACGCGAAGGCGCGCCCGGGATCGGCCGCCACCACCTTGCCCTGGGTGGTCCACTCGTGGTCGCCGTTGCGGTTGTGGCCGTCGAAGGTCGCACCCACCACCGGGCCGTCGAACCCCTCGTGCCACTCGCACGCGTGGCACTCCTCGGACCACTCGCCCATCCGGGTCACGTCGGAGATGGCGGCGTAGACCGCGTCGGGCGAAGCCGCCATGTCCCGGGTGACCTCGATCGTGTCTGCCATGACCGCGAAGTCCACCACATCGGGCATCCGTTTCGGCGGTTGGGAGGACCGGACCCCCACCGGCGATGCTGATCGGCGTGTCCGAGAACCACGACCACAGCGGCCGCCCCTCGGCGGGGCGACCATGAGATCGCTCGTCGACCGCGTGGCGGTGGTGACCGGGGGCGGCAGCGGCATCGGCCGGGCCACCTGCGAGGCCCTCGCCCGCAAGGGCGCTCACGTGGCCGTGCTCGACACCAGCGAACCACGCGCCGCCCAGACGGCCGAGCTGGTCCGCTCGATGGGTCGGCGGGCGTCGGTGCACGTGGCCGACGTGCGCGACCAGCAGCGGCTCGAGCAGGTGGCCGCCGACGTCGTCGACGATCACGGCGGGTGCCACATCCTCGTCAACAACGCCGGGGTCACCTCCGCCGGCGACTTCGGCGGCGAGTCGCTGGAAGACCTGCACTGGATCGTCGACATCAACGTGTGGGGCGTGGTCCACGGGTGCCGGGCGTTCCTCCCCGCCCTGCGAGAGGCCGACGAGGGCCACATCGTCAACCTCTCCAGCATGGTCGGGATGCTCGGCCTGCCCCACAACGTCAGCTACTCGTTGACCAAGGGAGCCGTGCGGTCTTTCAGCGAGGCGCTGCGGGCCGAGCTCGTCACCACCGGGATCGGTGTGACCGTGGTGCTCCCCGGTGCCATCCGCACCGACATCACCAACACCGCCCGGGGCAGCCACGCCGCCAAGCTGGCCTCGATGGGCCAGTCCCGCCTGGCCCCGCTGGCGATGCGCCCTCCCGCTGCGGCCGCTCGCCGGATCGTGCACGCCATCGAGCGCGACCGGGCCCGCGTCACCGTCGGCCCCGACGCCCGAGCCGTCGACCTCCTCACCCGCCTCTACCCCGGCCGCTCCGGCCTGATCGGGCGTTTCACCACGCGCCTCTGATCGGCAGCGCCTCAGCGGCTGATCGTCTCCCCGTGGTGGTGGTTCAGGACAGGACGCGCGTGCGGAACCCGCTCACACCCACGCGCAGGAGCGCGGCGCTTGCTCCGGTGAGCACGGCGAGCACCACGTACCACGACATGTGCGGCACGCCTGTGGTCAGCGAGGCTCGCATGCCCTCGCTGAGGTACACGAGCGGGTTGACCAGGACGGCCACCTGCAGCCAGGGCAACGGCTCCAGCGACTGCCAGGGGTAGTACACGGCGCCGAGGAACGTCATGGGGATCACCAGCAGCCCGAAGACCAGCGGCACCTGGCGGGGCTCGACCTTGGTTCCCACGAACAGACCGAGGGAGGCGCTCATGAAGGCGCCGAGCACCATGACCGGCAGCAGCAGCGCCACGTTGACGTGAAGGTGGACCTTGGTGGCCGGGATCACCAGGCCCATCGGGAACACCAGGGCGCCGGCGATCAACGCCTGCACGGCGCCCGCGACCACCTTCTCCAGGGCGATCGCCGCGACCGGCAGCGGGGCGAGCACCCGGTCCTCGATCTCGCGGGTGAAGCCGAAGTCCTGCACCAGGGGCAGGGCGACCGCCTGGATCCCCTGGAAGATCATGGTGCTGGCGATGACGCCACCGACGAGGAGCGTCGAGAACGCGGCAGCCCCCGCGCCCGCCCCGCCCACGCCCTGGCCGATCTTGGGGAACACGTAGGTGAAGACGAACATCAGCAGCAGCGGCTGCACCACGGTGCGGGCGAGGAACATGGCGAACTCCTTGCGCAGCACCACGAGGTCGCGTGCGAGCAGGGCGGCGAACGCGGCCGCGGTCGATGTCCGCAGGGGCGGGTCGAGCGGGACGAGGTGGGCGGGCGGCGTGCCCGCGGTGCCGGTCGGTCTGGTCGCCATCAGTCCCGCAGGTCCTTCCCGGTCAGTTGGATGAACACGGTCTCCAGGGTCGGTTCGGCCACCGACACGTCGGTGACGTCGATGCCCGCCTCGCCGGTGGTGGCCATGATGTGGGGGATGACGCCCCGCTCGCCGCGGACGTGCGCCTGGACGCCCCGCGGCGTCTGCTCGGCGTGGATCACGCTCTCGCTGGCGAGCAGCGCGTCGACGAGCCGCTGAGGATCACCGGTGGCGCTGACGGTCACCACGGTGTCGGCGTCGACCGATCGCTTCAGCCCGGCGGGCGTGTCGAGGGCGAGGATCCGACCGTGGTCCATGATGGCGAGCCGCCCGCACAGGGCGTCGGCCTCCTCCATGTAGTGCGTCGTGAGCAGCACGGTCTGGCCGGCGGTGTTGAGCTCCTGGACCAGCTCCCACAGGCTGAGGCGGGTCTGGGGATCGAGCCCGGCCGTCGGTTCGTCGAGGAACAGCACCGACGGGCGGTGCATGATCGACCGGGCCACCATGAGCCGCTGGGCGAGGCCGCCCGAGAGCGTCGGCACGCCCGCGTCGCGCTTGTCGGTGAGGCGGAACACCGCGAGGAGCCGGTCGGCCTCGGCGCCGGCCTGCCGGGCCGACATGCCGAAGTAGCGACCGTGGAACACGAGGTTCTCGTACACGTCCAGGCTGCGGTCGAGGGTGTTGGTCTGGGTGACGGCTCCGATCCGCTGCTTGGCTCGGGCCGGGTCGGCGACGACGTCGACGCCGGCGACCGTGGCCGAGCCCGACGTGGGGACGACCCGGGTCGTGAGCATGCCGATGGTGGTGGTCTTGCCCGCCCCGTTCGGTCCGAGCAGCCCGAAGATCTCGCCTTCGTGGACCTCGAGGTCGAGCGATTCGACCGCCGCGTCGCGTCGCGCCGACCGGTCGGGTGCCTCCGACCGGCCGAAGCCCGGTGCTCCGGGGTACACCTTGCGCAGGGCGGCGGTTCGGATCATGGCATCGGGCGTGGCGGTGCTCATCGATCCATGAGCCTCTCGCGCCCGACCGCCGCCGTCGAGCCCCACCGCCTTCGAGCTCGGCGGGCTTCGCTTAGCGTTCCGGGCATGGGCGATCGCTGGCAGCTCGATCGAGCCGGGATCATCAACGTGTTCCAGTACGGCGAGGAGGTGCTGCGCTTCGGTGGCGGCCGACTCCTGCTGCGAGGCGTGAACGGCTCGGGCAAGTCGACCGCCATGAACATGCTGCTCCCGTTCCTGCTCGACGCCGACGTCCGCCGCATCGACGCCGCCGGCGAGCAGTCCGGGATGCTGCGCTCCTGGATGCTCTCCGGACGGGAGGAACCGCAACCCACCGGCTACCTGTGGCTGGAGGTGGCCCGCGGCGACGACCACCTCGCGTTCGGCTGCGGCATCAAGGCCAACCGCGGCACCGACACGGTGAACCACTGGTGGTTCGTGACCGACCGGCGCCCCGGCATCGACCTCGACCTCGTGCAGCGGGTGGCCGGTGGCGGGCGAGCCCCGCTGTCCGCCGAGCAGCTACGGGCCGAGATCGGCGCCGAGGCGGTGTGGAGCAAGGACCAGCGTTCGGCCTACCGCAACGCGCTGCACGGCCGGCTCTACGGCGGCGCCAACCTCGACCAGCACCTGCGCCTGCTGCACATCGTGCGCAACCCTCGGGTGGGCGACCGGGTCGACGTCGACCTGCCGAACCACCTGCACGACGCGCTGCCGCAGCTCTCGGACGCGTCGATCGACGACGCCGCCACGCCCCTCGAGCACCTCGAGGAGCACCGGACCAACGTCGCCCAGCTCACCGCCACCGTTCGGACCCTGGACGCGCTGGTCGCCACCTATCGCCAGCACGCACGGTCGGAGCTGCGGGCCCGGGCCCGGGAGGGCAACGAGCAGGCGGCCGACCACCGCCGCCACGAGGGCCGGGTCCGTGACGCAACCGTTGCGCACGAGGTGGCCGTGGCCGAGGCCGAGCAGATCGGTGCGACCGGCGAGCGTTGGCTCCAGGCGGTCGAGGTCCACCGGCGGGAGATCGACGCGCTGCACAAGAGCGCGGCCTACCAGAGCATCGCCCAACTCGACGACAAGCGCGCCGAGGTGGCGCAGCTCTCGGAGGCGGCGCAGGAGGCGGACGCGGAGCTGGAGCAGGCGGTCGAGCACCTGCGGCGCGCCACCGATGACGTGACCAGGGCGGAGGTGTCCACCGGATCAGCCGGGACGCGGCTCGACGAGTCGCTGGCGATCTTGCGAGCCACCGCCTCGGTGGCCCGGCTTTCGACCTCGCTCCCGGCGCGCCCGGCGGTGGCGACCGGGCCGCTCACCGGCGAGCGCCCCACCGACCACCTCGGGCGCGACGAGGTGGTGGCCCTGCCCGCCGGCCCCGTCGACGACACCGAGTCGCGGAGCGCGCTGACCGCGTTGCGCGCCGCGGCCCAGCAGCGCAGCGACGAGGTGGCCGAGGCCGACGAGGCGATGGCGCTCGTGGAGCACGCCGCCAGCGAGGTGGCGGCGTGCGAGCGCCGCAGCGCCGAGGCCGAGGTCGCCCACGCCGCTGCGGTGGACGACGACGAGCGCGCCCGGGCGGCGGTCCGCGAGGAGTCCGATCGGTGGCGCCAGGCCGCGGTCGAGTGGGACCACGCCCTGGCCGACCACATCGCCTCGTGCGAGCACCTCGCCTCGGTGCCGTTGCCAGCCTCGGTGGCCGAGGCTCCCGTGGCCGAGGTGCACCACGAGCTGGTGGGCGAGCGGCAGTCCTGCATCGCCTCGGCGCGCTCGGCCCACGCCGACCGGGTCGCCACCCTCGACGCCCGGCTTCGAGGCGAGCACGATGCCGCCGCCGAGGCCCACGCGCTGGTCGACGAGCTGGCCTCCCGGGAGCTCCCCGATCCCCCGTCGCTGGCCTGGCAGGCCCCGCGCTCCGGACCGTCGCTCGCCGAACTGGTCGACTTCGCCGACGAGATCGGCGAGGCATGGCGGGCCGGGCTCGAGAGCGCCCTCGAGGCCTCGGGTCTCCTGGCCGCCGAGGTCCGACCCGAGGGGCTGCGGTCGCAGGACGGCGAGCTGCTGATCGGGCGCGGACCACGCGTCGACCGGTCGCTCGCCGACGTCCTGGCCATCGTGACCACCGGAGCCGCCCGCGTCGACCATGGCGTCGAGGAGACCGTTCGAGCGGTGCTGGCCTCGGTGTCGATCGACCCTGCCGACGTCGAGCGGGTCGACGGTCCGGCGGCCACCATCACCGTCGACGGTCGGTTCCGGCTCGGGCCGTTGCAGGGCAGCCACGCCAAGCCGGTCGCCGAGCACATCGGCGTCACCGCCCGGCGCGAGGCGCTCGAGCGGCAGCGTGCCGTCGCCTCCGAAGCCGCGGCGGCGGCCGACGCCGCGGTCGCCGCCACCGAGGCCGAGCGCTGGCGTGCGATCGATCAGCGGACCACGGCCGATCGCCTGGCGTCCGAGCTGCCGGCGACCGCCGACCTGGTGCGGGCCATCGCCGGCCTCGAGCACGCGGAGCTCGCGCTCGGGCGTGCCGCCGACGCGGTCGACCGGACGCTCGACGCCCAGGCCGCAGCGGAGCGTGCGCACGCCCAGCGCCTCGACGGGGCCCGGCGCCGCTGCGCCGAGCTGGACCTGCCCCACGATCGGGCCGCGCTCGCCGCGGTGGCCGACGGCTGCCGGCTGGTGCCGTCCCATGCCGACAACGTCGCCAGCGGACTCGACTCGCTGGGCCGGGAGGTGGCGGGTTGGCTCGACGCCGGTGCCCGCTGGGCCGAGGCCGGGGTCCGGCGGACCCGCGCCGACGAACGACGAGCGCGATGCCGGCACCGCCACGAGGGCGCGCTCGCCGAGCTCGCCACGCTGGAGGACCAGATCGGCCTCGACGCCGCCCAGGTGCTGGCGGCCATCGAGGAGGCCGAGCGGTCCCACGACAACGCCGAGCGCGAGCTTCGATCGGCCCGAGCGAACCAGCCCCCGGCCGCCGAACGTGTCGGCGTGACCCGCACCGAGGCCGACCAGGCCGCCGCCGACCTCGCCCGGAGCGAGGAGGCGTGCGCAGCGGTGCTCGACCGGTTGCACGCGGTGGTCCGTGTGCCCGGGCTCCTCACCGCGGCCCTGGGCGACGAGGTGGGCGAGGGCGGCGACGGTGATCTCGAAGCCGGCACGAGCGGCGAGGACCACGACGGCGACCCGTTGCTGCTGCGCCTGCCGGCGGTCCCGCCGACCGGCGCGGGCCTGCGGACCTACGCGCGGGCGCTGCTCGAGCTGGTGCCCGACGCACCTGACACACCCGCCGACAACGTCCGCAACGCCCTGCGCTCGCGTCGGCCAGATCTCGGCGCCGGGTGGGACGCCCAGGACCACCAGCCGGACACGTCGCTCCCGCTGGCGGTCGAGGTGGTCGGGCCGCTGGGCACCATGCCACTGGCGCGGGCGGCCGCCCTCGCCGCCTCCGAGCTGCGGACGGCGGCACGCCTGCTGTCGACCCAGCAGGACGACGCCCTGCGCAACCTCCTCCAGGGCCTGATCGCCGACGAGGTCGCCGAGAAGATGCACGCGGCCGACGAGCTCGTGGCCCGCATGAACGACCGGCTCCTGTCGGTGCGGACCACCCACGGGGTGGGTGTGAGCCTGCGGTGGAGGCGTCGTGACGACCTGGCACCCGAGACCGACGAGCTGATCGACCTGCTGGCCAAGCGCCGCGACCTCCGCCACGACCCCCGCGCCGAGGGAGGCCTGGTGGCCACCCTGTCCCGCCGGATCGACGACGCCCGCAGCGCCGAGCCCGAGGCCCCGTACGCCACGCTCATCGCCCAGATCTTCGACTACCGGGACTGGCACCGCATGGCGGTGATGGTCCACCGTCCGGGCAAGGAGCCGGAGCGGCTGAAGCGGGGCACGGCGCTGTCGGAGGGCGAGAAGAAGATGGTCTCCTACCAGCCCCTGTTCGCGGCGGTGGCCGCCTCCTGCGACGCCCTGGCCGAGACCGCCCCGGACGCTCCCCGGTTCGTGCTGCTCGACGACGCCTTCGCCAAGGTGTCCGAGGACAACCACCCGAAGCTGTTCGGCCTGCTCGTCGACCTCGACCTGGACTTCATCGCCACGAGCGAGCGGTTGTGGGGCACCCACGCCACCGTGCCCGAGCTGGCCATCACCGAGGTGTTGCGCGACGCCGACGCCGGGGTGATCGTGCTGGAGCACTCGCACTGGGACGGGCGAGCGAGGACCGAGCCGTCGTGACCGACGCCGCGGACGGTCCGGACGCGGTCGTCGTGCCCGCTGCCGACGACGTCGCCCTGGACCCGGCCGACGCCGGCCGCCAGCTCTTCGCCTACCTGAGCGGCCGCGAGTGGCAGGACTACCGGGCGATCCTCGGCGTGTTCGCCGGGACGTTCTTCGCCGAGTTCACGCCCGACGACGTCGCCGCCCGGCTCGCCGGCCAGGGCACGCCGATGGACCCGGCCGTGGTGGGGCAACGGTTGGAGAGCCTGCGCGGCTGGGGCAACCTCGTGGTGTCGAGCTCGGTGGGCAGCCCCACGAGCCTGGCCGACTACTACCGCCGCCGGAACCGGTACCTGATCACCAGCGCCGGCCAGGACGTCTACGAGGTGGTCGAGGCGGTCCTGGGTCGCGTCGACGAGGTCCAGGACGTCTCGGCCAGCCGCCTGCGCACGCTGCTCGACGCCCTCCGCGCCCTTCGCGAGCTCGACCTGCCAACCGTCGACCCCGAGCTCCTGGCCGACCGGGTGGCCGACGTGTTCGCCCCGCACGAGGACTTCACCGGCGAGATCACCCGCTTCTTCGCCGCCCTCAACCAGTGGCAGTCCCGGTACGACCTGAGCCACGACGAGCTGACCTTCTTCGCCCAGGTGCTCGTGACCTACGTCGCCGAGCAGCTCGACCAGATCCACCGGGTCGCCCACCCCATCGCGGCCGTCCTCGACGACCTGATGCCCCAGGTGCCCCACCTCGTGGCCCGGGTGGGGCGCGGGCTGGCGGGACGCATCGAGGAGGCCGGCGTCGGCGAGACGTTCCTGGTGGCCCACCGCCCCGGCACCGCGGTGGACGACTGGGATCACCTGCGGGCGTGGTTCTGCCCCACCGACGGCCGGCCCGCCCGGCTCGTGGCGCTCCGGAGCGACGCCATCGCCGCCATCCGAACGCTGACGCTCAACCTCACCCGGCTGTCACGGGTCGGCCTCGGAGGAGCGTCGCGCCGGGCCGACCTGGTCCGCTTCGCCTCGCTGCTCGATCGGAGCGACCCGGCGACGGCGCCGAGGCTCGTGCAGGCCGCCCTCGGGCTGGGTCCGTCGGTCCACTGGGGCAACCCGGCGGCCGACGTCGACGACCCCGTGCCGGCGGTGACCCCCTGGGCCGACGCGCCGCCGGCGATCGTCCCGGTGTCGCTGCGCGAGCGGGGCGATCGGGCGGCACGGGGCAGCTCGTCGCCGTTGCCCGACCGCTCCGCCGGGCAGCTCCTCCTCCGGGACCGGCGGCGGGCCGAGCGCGAGGCGCTGCGACGGGTCGACGACGAGCTGGCATCGGTGGAGCTGGACGGCGCCGTGGTGTCCCCTGCGGCGCTCCACCGGTTGCAGGCGCTGGTCGGCGCCACCCTGGCGAGGCTCGGTCCCACCAGCGAGGCGACCACGCACGTCGACGGGCGCCTCAGCTGCCGGGTGGAGCGGTCACCCCGATCCCACCTCTCGGTGTCCACCGACGAGGGCACCCTCACCTTCGCCGGCCTCGCCGTGACGGTGGAGCTGGTGGAGCTGGTCGACGCGGGGGCGAGCTGATGGCCGAGGACCCGCACGCGGCCGCCGAGCAGCAGCTCGCCGCCCGTCACCTGCTCCAGCACCCGCTCACCCTCGCCGAGGCCGACCCCGACGCCTTCCGGATCGTCCGACGCCACGAGGAACAGCTCGACCGGTGGTTCACCCAGCGGCTCGGCTACCGCCTCCAGGTCACCGCCGACACCGCCCGCTTGTCCAAGCTGGGCTGGGTCCCCGACCGCCCGCTGCGCACCGGCTCGGACCGGCCCTTCCACCAGCTCGAATACGTCGTCCTGGCGCTGACCCTGGCCGCCACCATCGCCGGACCGGCGGTGGTCTCGCTGCGCGACCTCGTCGACAAGGTGCGCTCGGCGGCGGCTGACGCCTCGGTCGACCTCGCCGACGACGGCATCCAGCGGCGGGCCCAGGTGAGCGTGCTGCGTTGGATGATCGACCACGGTCTGGCCGAGGAGCTCCACGACCGTGTGGATGCGTACAAGGACGACGCCGAAGCCGACGCGGTGCTGCGGACCCGACCGGATCGCATCGCGCTGCTTCCCCTGCCGGTCCTGCACGGCCTGACCGCGGCCACGACGGCCGACGACCTGCTGGCCGCCGCGGATCGACGGTCGGCCCGCCGGACCTGGCTGCGCGCCCGGCTGGTGGAGGATCCGGTCCTGTACCGACGGGACCTCGACGACGAGGAGTGGGACGAGCTGCGGCGGCGGCGCGGTGACGACGCCCGGTTCCTCGAGGAGATGTTCGGCCTGGTCCTCGAAGCGCGCGCCGAGGGGGCGGCGGCGATCGATCCGGATGGCCGCCTCTCCGCGGTGCGCTTCCCCGCCACCGGCACCGTCGGCCACGCCGCGCTGCTGTTCATCGCGGCCCTGCACGACCGCCACCGCGGCAAGTGGGTTCCCGAGGCAGCTGCCGTGGCCGTGGTCGACGACCTGTCCGCACCGCACCGACGTCGCTGGAAGGCCGACCTGGCGGACCGGCCCGACCTCCTGCTCGAGCGGGTCTGCGACCTCCTCGCCTCGCTCCGCCTGGGCGAGCGGCGCGAGGACCCCGAGCCCGCGGTGCGGCTGCTCCCCGGCGCGGCGCGGTTCCGGGTGATCGTCGAGCGCCAACCCGGTGGCGCCGAGCAGTTGGAGCTGCTGTGAGCCACCCGTCGCTGCGGGATCCGGCGATGGCGCCGCTGTGGGATGCGGTCCGGGACCGGCTCGAACGCCGAGGGATCGACAACCGGGGCCTGCTCGCCGTCCCCTCCCTCGAGATGGCCGGGCGGTTGACGTTGAAGAACCTGCTCGACCGGGCCAGCCCGCCGCGGCGCCTCGATCTGGGCCGGCTCGAGGCGGTGCTGGTCGACCTCGGGGTCGGGGCCGACCTCCCCGCCGCGCTGGCCGCGCTGGGGTTCGAGGTCTCGGCCGAGCCGTCCCGGCGGCGCGCCGAGCGGGCTCGGGGGCGCCACGCCCGCGAGGCAGCTCGGTCCGCGGTGGCGGCCTGGCCCGAGCCGTGGGCGGCGGAATGGGTCGACGCCGTGATCCGGGCCGGGGTGCTCCGGGACCTCGACGCCGACGTCGCGGCGGGGATCGTGGCCGCCGCCCGGCGGGTGCTCGACGCCATCGACCGGCGGGGCGCTTCGGCGAGCGGACCCGTCTCGCGCGTCGACCTCGCCGCCCAGGTGCTCGGCAGCGCCCACGCCCTCGACGCCGGGCAGCGGCTGGAGGCGGCGGTGGCGCGCGCCCTGGCGCTTCGGGCCGGGCCGATCGAGGACGACGTCCGGGTCTGGGAGGCCGCCGGGGTCCACCCCGACCTCACGTCGGGCCCCGTGCTCACCTGGCGGCTACCGGTCCTCGGCGGGCTGGCCCAGATGGTCGGGGCGGCGACGGCCGCCGGGCTCCCGCTGCACCTGACCCGCATGGCGCTGCTCCAGCACCCACCGCGCTTCGCACGCGGCACCGAGGTGTTGGTGGCCGAGAACCCGCGCGTCGTGGAAGCGGGAGCCCAGATGCGGGTGGAGCAGCCGCTGGTCTCCGCCGGCGGGTCGCCCTCGGGTGCCGTGCAGCTCCTCGTGGGCCAGCTCGTTGAGGCCGGCGTGGCGGTCCGGTACCACGGCGACTTCGACACGGCCGGCCTCGCGCTGTGCGCCCGCATGAGCGCGGCGGGCGCGGTCCCGTGGCGCATGACCGCCGGCGACTACCGCGCCGCCCTCGCCGACGCCGACGCCCAGGGCGTCGACCTCCCCGTCGAGTCGCGCCGGCCCGGATCCACGCCCTGGGACCCGTCGCTCCACGCGGTGTTCGACCACGAGCGCCGCATCGTCCACGAGGAACGTCTCCTCCCCGACCTCCTGCGGTAGCGCTCGCCCTCGACGAACCCGGCTCGCCAGAGGAGGACGACCCCCTACCGACGAGCTCGGCAGGCCCGACCGCTGGTACCAGGGATTGGTCGTCCGGGGTGGACCGGTACCGCGCGTCCCAACCGTCCGCAAGCGCTCACGACGCGTCCAGGCTCTCGCGACGAGCGCGCATCGTGGCCCGCCAGGTGGCGAACCCACCGTCGAGGTTCCGCGCCCGGATCCCCTCGTCGCGCAGCAGCGCGGTGGCGGTGTGCCCCCGCTGGCCGACCTCGCAGTACACCACGACGTCACGACCCCGGACGTCGTCGAGGCGGTCGCGCAGGTCGTCGAGGGGGAGGTGGATCGATCCGGGGATGGCTGCGGCGCGGTGCTCGGGCCCGGTCCGGACGTCGACGACGAGCCAGCCCTGCTCCGAGAGCCCGCCCAGCTCACGGGCGTCGACCACGTCGCAGTCGCCGGCCATGACGTTCTCGGCCATGTAGCCCAACATGTTGACCGGGTCCTTCGCCGAGGAGAACGGCGGTGCGTAGGCCAGCTCGAGGTCGGCCAGGCGCCCCGCGGTCAGGCCCCCGCTCATGGCCGTGGCGATGACGTCGATGCGCTTGTCGACACCGTTGCGGCCCACGACCTGGGCTCCGAGCACGGTCCCCTCGACGGGGTCGAAGATCAGCTTCATGGCCAGACGGGTCGCGCCGGGGTAGTAGGTGGCGTGGTCGAACGGATGGGAGTGCACGACGCGGAACGCCCGGTTCGCGGCGCGCAGCCGCCGCTCGTTCCAGCCCACCGATGCGGCGTCGAGGTCGAACACCTTCACGATCGAGGTGCCGAGCGACGAGACCGGGTGCACGGGCCGCCCGGCGAGGTGGTCGGCCACGCGCCGGCCCTGGCGGTTCGCCACGTTGGCCAGAGCGATCAGCGACGTGGCATGGGAGATCGAGTCGGGCTTCTCCACGGCATCGCCGACCGCGTAGATGTAGGGATCGGAGGTCCGCTGGACCTCGTCGACCGCGATGCCGCCCGCGGGGCCGAGGTCGAGGCCGGCGTCCGCGGCGAGGTGCACGTCGGGCCGTACGCCGATGGCGCCGATCACGACGTCGGCGTCGAAGGTGCGCCCGTCGGCCAGCACCACCTGGTCGGGACCGATCGACGCCACGGTCGCGCCGGTCTCCACCCGGACCCCGCGGGCCACGAGCTCGTCCTCCACGAGGATCGCCATCTCCGGGTCCAGCGGGGCGAGCACCTGGGGTGCCGCCTCGACGAGGGTCACCGCCATCGACTGGGCGACCAGGTTCTCGACCATCTCCAGGCCGATGAACCCGGCCCCGATCACCACCGCGGTCGAGCGACGGCCCTGCACCTCCGACGCCAGGCGGGTCGCGTCCTCCACCGTGCGGAGGGTGCGTGCCCGCTCGTAGCCGGGGATCGGCGGTCGCAGCGGCGCGGCGCCCGTGCTCAGCACGAGGACGTCGTAGTCCACGTCTTCCTCGTCACCGGTGGTCGTCGACCGGACCCGGAGCCGCCGGGAACCGCGGTCGATCGCGGTCACCTCGGTGTCGACCCGCACGTCGAGGCGGAACCGGTCGTGGAGCGAGGTGGGGGTCTGGAGGGTGAGGTCGTCCTCGTCCTCGATCACGCCACCGACGTGGTACGGGAGCCCGCAGTTGGCGAACGAGACGTGACCGCTCCGCTCGATGACGGTGATGGTGACGTCCTCGTCGAGCCGACGGAGGCGCGTGGCCGTCGACATGCCGCCCGCCACCCCACCGACGATGACGACCCGCCGAGGTGGGGCCGCCCGTCGGGTCGACGCGTCCGTCACCGCCGGAACCACCCGCGCCGGCGAGGGGCCCCGTCGGCCTCGCAGCGGCAGCGGTCCTCCGACGCCACCTGAGCCATCACCTGGTCGACGTGGGCACCACACCCAGCCCAGGTCGTACCGCCGCACTTCGGACACCTCACGGTTCTACACATACCCCCTAGGGTATCTGACGAACGGTGGGCGAACGCTACTCGGGAGCCCGACGGGGCTCGTAGCTCAGCGCGACCGCCCCGCTCGAGAACTCCCGGCGGCCCACGAGCTCGAGCTCGAACCGCTCGCCCAGGCCGTCGAGCAGCCGCGGCCCGTGGCCGGCCAGCACGGGCTGGACCACGAACTCGTACTCGTCGATCAGCCCCAGATCGGCCAAGGCCAACGGGAGGGTCACCCCTCCCACGAACACGCCCTCGCCCGGCTCCTCCTTGAGCCGCTGGACGGCTTCGCGCAGATCGCCCCGCACGAGCTCGGCGTTCCAATCCACCTGGTCCAGGGTGCTCGACACCACGTACTTCCTCGCCGCGTCGATCGTCTGGGCGAACGGCACCATCCAGTCGGCCATCCACTCCGGCCAGGTCCCGGTCGCCGGCCGACGCCAGGCGTCCTCCATCATCTCGTAGGTCACCCGACCGAAGAGCAGGGCGTCGGCTCGCGCCAAGCTGGAGGCCCAGTGGCGGTGCAGGTCCTCGTCGGGGATCCCCACCCGGTGATCGACGCAGCCGTCGAGGGTGACGTTGATGGAGTACCGGAGCGGCCTCATGCGTTCCCCGCCCTGCCGAACCGCTCGATGGTGCTGGGCATGATCCACTCCCGTCTGGCGCGGTGTTGAGCCTACGTGCGTCCTACGATCCGCGAGATGTCCCCCGCCGCCGCCACGATCGAGGTCGATCTGGGCTTCACGCCCGCCAGCCACGTGATCGACGACCCGGACCGCCCCGGACTCCTCCGCTCCGGCCTGCGCACCGGTTCTCCCTACGACGGCGAGGGCGTGGAGGTGCATCGGTGCAAGGCCACCGACCTCAGCGAGCACGACGACGTGCAGCCCGACCTGTTCGGCTTCGGCTTCGCCATGGCGGACCTCTCCGGGCTCGACACCCTCCAGCGCACGCTCGGCGCCGTGCGAGAAGCAGGGAGCATCGGGGACGACCAGGCGGCGACGATCCGCCGGGAGCTCGCCGGTGCGGTCCTGCCCTGCTCGGACGGCACGATCGCCAAGGTGCTGCACATCGCCGACGAAGGCCTGATCATGCGCTCCGCCGGTCCCGCCCGGTTGTCGGTGGTGGGCCCGCGCTCGGCGGGGATGAACGACCACGGGCCGGCGAGGTCCATCCACGCCGATCAGGACGTCTACGGCACGCCCCTCGTCCAGCTCATGGAAGGCCGCGCGCCTGAGCTGCTCCGCCACGACTCCCCCGACGGCAGCAACGACGCATCGCTGATGCTGGCCAACCTGTGGATCCCGTTGCAGCAGATCACCCAACCGCTGGTGCTGGCCGACGGGCGGACCGTCGACCGACGCCGCCACCAGCTTCGGTACGGCCTGGCCACCGACGAGTTCCTCGATCGCGAGGACGAGATGGCCATCAACGACATCTGGACGTTCCTTCCGGATCCCGGGCAGCAGTGGTACCTGCACTCCGCGCTGGACCACCGCTGCGCGTACCTGTTCAACACGCTGAGCACCCCGCACGGCTCGTGCTCGTTGCCCGGCGAGGAGGAGGCCGCCCGTCTCTACCTGGCGCTGGCAGAGGCCGAGGACGCGCTCGAGCAGGGGGAGGCTGGTCGGTTCGCCGACCTGCTGCGGCGCGCCGTCGACGGATCGTCACCCGTCCCGCCGTCCACGCCCCCGGCCCTGCTGGCGGCGGTCGGCGAGATGGGCGACGTCGCGCGCGCCGGCCTCGTGGACACGGAGGCGAGCCGCGCCATCCCGGCAGGCGGCCGGGTCGAGGACTGGTCGGAGCGGTCGAGGTCGGCTCGCCGTCGGGTCGTGCGCATGTCGATCGAGCTGCGCCTGGTGGTCTCCCTCGACAGGTGAACGGCTCGGTGGTGCTGGACATCGTCGTCTCCCGTCAGGTGCTGCGCTGAGCGTGCTCGCCCCGGCTCCAAGCGGTCCCGGTGCCGAGCGCGACCACGAGCACCACGTTCACCGCGACGGCGAGCGGAGCCAGGTTGGCGATGTGGGCCACCGGCCACAGCAGGACTTCGCCTGAAGGCCAGCCGGTGACGATCAGATCGTGATGACGACCTTGCCGCGAGCCCGGCCAGCTTCGAGGTGACGCATGGCCGAGTGGGCCTGGTCCAGCGTGAACGTACGATCGATCGTCGGCTTGACCTTGCCCTCCTCGATCAGCTCGGTGACCTGCTCGAGGCTCGGGTAGCGCTCGCTCGAGGCGAGCATGGTCAGCCGCTGGGCCACGACGAGCGACCACACGGGCGCTCGGAGGCTGCGGCCGAACCCGCCGGTCCAGTCGCCCTTGCTCTCGCCGCCGACGATCACGAGGGCGCCGTTCGGAGCGAGGATCCTGCGGAGCTTGCGCAGCGGCGCGTTGCCGGCGAGGTCGAGCACGACGTCGTAGCGCGGCGACCCGCTCGTCGCGTCCTGGGTGGTGTAGTCGACGACGTGGTCCGCTCCGACGGAGCGCACGAGGTCGACCTTGCTGGTGCTGCACACGCCCGTGACCTCGGCGCCGAGGGCCTTGGCGATCTGCACGGCGTAGGTCCCGACCCCGCCGGACGCGCCGGTCACCAGGACCGTGTGCCCGGCCTCGAAGCGACCGAGCTCGACAGCCTGCATGGCCGTCGTGGCCGACACGGGAACCGCCGCCGCCTGAGCGAACGTCAGGTTCGCCGGCTTGCGGAACAGCTTGTCCTCGGGTGCCACCGCCAGCTCGGCGAACGCACCGCGGCTGATCCCGTACACGTCGTCGCCGACCGAGAACCGGGTGACCGCGCTGCCGACGGCCACGACCGTGCCCGCGGTGGCCAGGCCGGGCACGCGGTTCTTGGGCCCGCGCAGCCCGAAGCCCATGATCCGCATGAGGTACGGGCGACCGGTCATCGAATGCCAGGTGCCCCGGTCGAGCCCGGCGGCGTGCACGCGCATCAGCACGTCACCGGGCGCGACCTCGGGCGTGGGGATGTCGGTGAGCTGCCAGGCGTCGGCAGTCCCGTAGGCGTCCTGCACGATCGCCCTCATGGTGCCGGTGTCGGTCTGGTGCATCGGGTCCTGGTACATCGGGCTCTGGTCCTTCGTGGTGGGGTTCATGGCTGGCCTTTCGAGGTCCGATCGGTCGGAACGGCTCCGACGGCCCAACCGTGCCGGGGATCGCTGGCGACGCGCTGACCCGGTGCTGACGCGACCCACACCGCAGGGGCGCTACGGGATCAGCCGGCGGGCGTCGCGCGCGTCGACGCGGTCGGCCTCGGTGACGCGGAGGCGAGCCGCGGCCATGGCCTCGTCGGCGCGTTCGAGCAGCGCGGCGGCCGACCCCACATCCCCGTCCTCGGCGCGGCGGCGAGCGAGCCCGTCGAGCGCGAGGACCTCCACCTCGAGGTCACCGGTGCGTCGGGCTTCGGCCAGGACCACCTCGAGGAGCGCACCGGCGTCCTCGGTCGACGGTTCGGTCGCGGCCACGAGGCAGTCGGTGAGCAGGGCGTGGTCTCCCCCGCCCGACGCCCGATACCAGGCCTGCGCGGCGAGGAACAGGGACCGCGCGGCTTCGGCGGCACCCTGCTCGCGCCGTACCCGGCCGAGGCGCATGCGAGCCAGTGACACCACTCGCAGGTCCCCCGCCGCCCGGCCGAGGTCGATGGCCGCCTGCAGGCTCAGGGCCGCTGCGTCGAGGTCGCCCTGTTGCTGTTGCGCTCGGCCGAGGTTGGCCCGGTGGTAGGCCTCGGTGGAGGCGAAGCCCTGCGTGTGAGCAGCCTCGGCCGCGGCGGCCAGGTGGCCGCACGCGTCGCCGTAGCGAGCCTCGGCCTGGGCCACCGCGCCCGACATCGCTTGGGTGTGGACGAGGAACCACGGGTCGCCGACCTCGGCCAGGAGTCGTGCGGCGTCCGTGCACGCCGCCGTCGCCTGGGCCAGGTCGCCGCCGGCGAGGGTGACGTGGGCGAACAGGACCCGGTTCGCCGCCTCGTCCCATCGCGCCCCGGATTCGACGAACACCGAGCGCGAGCGGTCCAGCACGCGTCGGCACGCCTCGAAGTCGCCCTGCTGCGAGAGCACGTAGGCGAGGAAGAAGTCCGCCCGCGCCCGGGCCAGCTCGTCGCCGGCGAAGTCGAACCGCTCGATCGCATCGACGATGGTCGTGCGGCCGAGCTCGACGTCTCCTCCCGCGGCGTACAGCCAGCCGAGCAGCAAGGACCCGGTGAGCCGCAGGTGGTCGGGCGCGGCAGATCCGGCGGCCGTGAGGGCCGCCCGCATGCGTTCGTGTGCGACGTGGTCGCCGGCGAGCATCCACACCCACCCGAGCTGGGTGGCGATCGTCAGCGCGAGGACGGGGTCGTGGCTGCCGGCCCACTCGAGCGCAGCGTCGATGTTCGCCCGTTCGCTGCGGGCCCACGCGACGTGGCGGGGTTGGCCGGGGCCGCGGGCACCTTCCGCGGCGGCCGCAGCTCCGGCCGCCGCCCAGGCGGCGTGGGCAGCCGAGGCGACCGGCTCCTCGCCGTTCTCGTCGAGTCGATCCCGGGCGTAGGTCCTGACGCTGTCGAGCAACCAGTAGCGCAGACCGCCGTCTGCCGTCCTCTCGGTCGAGACGAGCGAGCGGTCGACCAGCCGGTCCACCACATCGAGGGCAGCCTCCTCAGGGACACCGAGGGCACCCATCACCCCTTCGATGCCGTCGAGCGGCGCGCCGCCCACGAACGTTGCCAGGGCCCACAGGCCCCGCTGGTCGTCGGGGAAGAGCAGGTCGTAGCTCCAGGCGATCGCGCCGGCCAGCGTGCGCTGGCGTTCGGGTCGCCGACTGGCCGGGTCGCGCAGGAGGCTGAACCGGTCGGTGAGCCGCCGGGAGATCTCGGCGAGCGAAAGGGATCTGGTCCGCGCCGCGGCGAGCTCGATGGCGAGCGGAAGCCCGTCGAGGGACCGGCACAGCTCCTCGACCGCGGCAGTGCTGTCGGCAGTGGCGACGGCTCGGTCGTGCGCGGCGGCGCGCTGCCCGAACAGCTCGACCGCGCTTTCGAACGACAACGGACTGAGCCCGTAGACCTGCTCGCCGTCCACCCCGAGGGGGAGCTGGCTCGTCGTGAGCAGCCGCACCCCCGCACCGGCGCGAAGCAGCGGATCGGCCAACTCGGCCACGGCGTCGATCACGTGCTCGCAGTTGTCGAGCACGATCAACACGTCGGCCCCGCGCAGGCGTTCGATCAGCGCCGGCTCGCTCGCGTCGTTGGCGTGCAACGCCGTGGCGATCGTGTCGGCGACAGACTCAGGCGTGCGAGCCGTCTCGAGCCGCACCAACCACGCGCCATCACCCGGTCGGAGCCGGCCCGCCACCTCCAGCGCCAGGCGGGTCTTGCCGACGCCGGCGGGGCCCACGAGCGTCACCAGGCGGTGGCCGCCGCACAGCTCGGCGACCTCGCCACACTCGCGATCGCGGCCGACCAGGGACGACGCGAGCGCCGGGAGGTTGCCGCCCTCGACCCGAACGGCCTTCGACCCCGGCGCGGTCTTCGGCGGTGGGGCATCCAGGGCCGGGTCCTGGGCGAGGACCTGTTGCTCCAGGTGCTGGAGATCGCGGCCGGGCTCCAGGCCGAGCTCCTCGACGAGCTGCTCGCGGACCGAGCGGTAGGCGGCGAGCGCGTCGGCCTGTCGCCCGGCGCGATAGAGCGCGGTGATCAGGAGTCCCCAGAGGCCTTCTCGCAGGGGGTGCTCGGCCACGAGCTCCTGGAGCTCGTCGACGACGTCGCCCGACGCACCCAGGGCGAGCCGGGCACGGAGCCGGTCCTCCACCAACCGCAGGCGCAACCCCTCGGCATGGGTGCGGTGCGGCCGAAGCCAGTCGGCATCGATGGCACCGAAGAGGCTCTCGCCCCGGAACAGCCCGAGCGCCTCGGCGCAGGCGTCGCGCACCTCGGCCGGGTGGCCGGCTCGCACCAGCCGGGTGACCTCGTCGGCGCGCCGGGACAGCTCGAGCACGTCGACGGCCCTCGGTTCGACGGCGAGCTTGTAGCCGATCTGGCCTCCCTGCACGAGGGCCGGGTCGCCGAGGGCCCGACGAAGGCGGGACACCTTGGACTGAACGGTGTTGGCGCTGGTGGAGACGGCGTCGGTGGCCCACAGGTCCTCCAGCAGCTGCTCCTTCGGGACCATCGTGGCGGTGACGACGGCCAGGCGCACCAGCAGCTCGGTCGGCTTGCCCGAGGGCACCGCGAGCAGCTCCCCGTCACGGCGCACCTCGACCGGTCCGAGCAGCGCGACGGAGATCACCCCGTCCAGCGTACGGGGCACTCTCCGACGAAGCGTCAGGACCGCGCCAGCGGCGCGCCAGCGGTCGGGCCGATGCTCGGTCCATGCCCGCCACCGACCACCAGGCGCTCATCGACCTGCTGATCCGCGAGACCTCCGCCGACTCCGGCAGGAGGTCCGACGTGTCGATCCTCGTCGCCGCCGCGCTCCTCGCCGCCGCGTCACCCGACCTGCTGGCGACAGCGATGCAGTCGGCCACCACGACCGCTGATCGCCAGTTCGTGGCCATCGCCACCGCCCACGTGGCCGGCGACCACGACCGGGTCGACGCCCTCGCCCGCGACCACCTCCTCGACCACGCCGCGCGGCCCGTCCTGCGCTGGATCGTCGACCGAAGCCTCCAGACCACCACCGACCAAGGAGCCCAACCATGAAGACCATCGAACGCACCGAAGACCCCATCTCCCCGCCGCAGGTGGACCGTCCTGACCGTCGGCGCGGCCACATCGGGCGCATCACCGCCCTCACCATGGCCATCGGCGCGCTCGGTGCCCTGATCCTCGCCCTCGTGGTGTTCCGCGGCGGCACCGAGCCGGTCGTCACCGGCTCGGTGCTGCTCGCGTTCGGGGCGAGCTGGTCGCTGTTCGCCACCCTCGCCGAGCGCCGAACCGATCAACCGCAGCGGTGGGCGCTCGTGCCCGCCGCCGTCATGGGCGTGCTCGGCGTGGCGTGCCTGGTGCTGCGCCCGAGCGACGCCCAGCTGCGTGTCGCCGGCTGGATCTGGCCGCTCGGTCTCGTCGCCCTGGCCGTGTGGATGACCGTCCGGTCCCAGCGATCGCTCCGGAGCCGGGCGCGGAGGGCCGTGCTCTACCCGATCTTCGGGCTGATGATCGTCGGCGGGATCGGAGCCATCTACGAGACCGTGCGAGAAGCACAGGACCACGCCCGGTTCCGCGCTCCCGGCGACCTCGTCGACGTCGGCGGTCGCCGGCTCCACATCGACTGCACCGGTACCGGCGGCCCCACCGTGGTGCTCGAAGCCGGGCTCGGCGAGCCGTCCACGGTCATGGCCGGCTGGATCTCGCCCGCCGTGGCCCCGACCACCCGGGTCTGCGTGTACGACCGCGCCGGCAAGGGCTGGAGCGACCCTGCCCCCGACGATGCCGATCCGCTGGCCGTCGTGTCCGACCTCCACACGCTGCTCGAACGCCACGGCGAGACCGGGCCGTTCGTGCTGGCCGGCCACTCGAGCGGCGGCGTCTACGTCCAGGCCTACGCCGCCACCTACCCCGACGACGTCGCCGGTCTCGTCCTGATCGACTCGCAGCCGGCCACCGCGCTGACCGACCTGCCCGGGTACGCCGGCGACTACGCAGCCCTCCGGATGGCGAGCGGTGTCGCCCAGCCCGCAGCCCGGCTCGGACTCATGCGCGTCGTGGCCGACCTGTCGAGCGGGACGCTGCCCGAGCCGGTCCGGGCCCAGGAGCGCGCCTTCGGGTCGACCGCCGGGCAGGCTCGCAGCACGCGCGACGAGCTGGCCGCGCTCCCCGCGGTCATGGAGCGGGCGCGGTCGCTCACGACCGTCGGTGACGAACCGGTGGCGATCGTCACCGCCGAGCAGGACGCCATGGAGGGTTGGCTCCCCCTCCAGGCCGAGCTGGCGCAGCTCTCCACCGACGCCAGCCGCGTGTCGGCGCCCGACGCCACCCACGCCTCACTCGTGGAGGACGAACACGATGCCCGCCACGCGAGCCGGGCCATCGTCGACGTGGTGCGGTCGGTCCGGTCGCACTCGATGCCCGTGGCGCGCCCCACGGCCCCCGTCGACGAGCTCGTCCACGTCGGCGACGACGGAGCTCGCATGCACATCCGCTGCTCGGGTGCCGGGCCGGTCACCGCGGTGCTGATCGCCGGGTTCGAGACCGGTGGCGACACGTGGGATGCCGTGGCGCCGGCGATCGCCGAGGATGCTCGGGTCTGCTCGGCCGACCGGTTCGGGATCGGCAGCAGCGATCCGGCCCCGGCGCCCCAGACCTTCGCCACCCAGTCCCACGACCTCCACGCCGCGCTGAGCTCGCTCGGCGAGGCCGGTCCCTACCTCGTCGTCGGCCACTCCTTCGGCGGCCCCGGTGCGGTCACCTTCGCCGACACGTACCGCGACGAGGTCACCGGGCTGGTGCTCGTCGACGCCAGCCCGGCCACCTGGCCGACCACCCTGTGCACCCTGCCCGACGACGGCAACCCCGCCATCGCCGGGTACCGGCAGCTGTGCACCACCATCTCGACCCCGACCGGCAACGTCGAGCACCTCGACGGACTGGCGGCCTTCGACCAGGTGGCCGAGATCGACGCCCTGGGAGACCTGCCGACGGTGGTCATGACCGCGACCCAACACCCCTGGGGCCTGGGCGATGCCGTGGACGCCCGGTTGGACGGGGCCTGGGACGCCGGCCAGGACCGCTGGCTCTCCCTGTCGCCCTCGGCACGGCTCGTCCCCGTCGGCCACACGGGACACAACATCCAGGTCGACCGACCCGAGGTCGTCATCGACCAGATCCGACGCCTGCTCGGCTGAACCACAGGCTCGCCAGTCGGTTCAGCCGAGGATCTTGGCCTTCTTGGCTTCGAACTCGGCGGCGTCGATGATGCCGCTGTCTCGGAGCTCGCCGAGCTGGCGGAGCAGGTCGACCTGTCGCTGCAGCTCGTCGGCGGGCGAAGGCGCCGCTGGGGCGGGAGGGGCGTGCTGGACAGGCGGTGGCGGGGCGAACGCATCGGCTGCGGCCTGATGCGAGACCGCACCGTCCTGGGCGGCCCAGCGTTGGTGCTGGCGGCGCTGGACCCGGCCGTGGACGCTGCTTGCGACGGCGACCTTCGCGGCGGTCTTGAGCAGTCCCATGATGTGGCTCCTAGCGTCGTTCAGCGGCGTCGAGGGCGGTGATCAGGTCCTGGGGTGGGACACCGCCGTCGGCGATGAGTCGTGCCCCGCTGCGGGTCCAGGCGCCGATCAGGCCGAGCACCCACTGCTGTTCGATCAGCAGCACGAGGGCGAGCTCTCCCAGCTCGAGATCCGATGCGATGGTCTCGAGATCTTCGGCGTCGAGGAGATCAGCGCTCGCGCCGGTCCAGAGGTCGACGTCGAAGCCTTCGACCGCGGGAAGGTCGGCGGGCTGGACGGTGTGGGTGCCGGTCTCGTCTCGTCGGACGAACTCGAGGTCGAGCACGCGGATGGTGCCGGCGTCGACCAACTGGACCAGCGCGTCGAACCCGGCGGCGTGCGGTGCCCCATCCGGGAAGCCGATGACGAGGAGGTCGACCGGTGCCAGTGGGTCGTCGGTGGCGTTGGCGGTGATCGGACCCACTCCCTCGTCGGCGGCTGGTCGAGCCGGAGCCCGGACCAGGTCGGCCGCGACGCTAACCGACCTGCCGATGCCGTGATGAGCAGGGGCTGAACCACCAGGCGGGGGGTTCCCGTAGGCTCGCCAGGTGGCACTCAGGTTGGACAACGTCGGCATCGTCGTGGAGGACCTCGGTGCAGCGATCGAGTTCTTCGCTGAGCTCGGCCTCGAGTTCGAAGGTCGAGGGATGGTCGAAGGCGAGTGGGCCGGGCGCGTCACCGGCCTGGGCGACCAACGCGTCGAGATCGCCATGATGCGCACACCGGACGGCCACGGCCGGCTCGAGCTGTCGCGCTTCCTCGCGCCGGAGGTGGTCGCCGACCACCGCGGCGCCCCGGTGAACGCCCTGGGCTACCTCCGGGTGATGTTCGCCGTGGACGACATCGACGACACGCTCCGCCGCCTGGTCGAGCGTGGCGCCGAGCTCGTCAGCAGCGAGGTGGTCCAGTACGAGACCGCCTACCGGCTCTGCTACATCCGCGGGCCCGAAGGCATCCTCCTCGGGCTCGCCCAAGAACTGGGCTGAGCCCCGCTCGGACCGGCCCTGAGCTCAGGCGACCGAATTGTCGAGCACGTGGCCCGAGGTTCGAACACGACCACTGGCGTCTCGACGTCGCGCATCGCGCCGTACCGGTTCGAGATCCTCATCGATGCCCGCCCAGCGTTGCCACAGCCGCGCTCGTTCGTCGCCCACCCCCAATCGAGCATGCACACGACGCGGAGCCTGGTGGGGCAGGCGGACCGCTGCGTCGGGATCCGCCTCGAGGTTCAGCCACGAGGACCAGACACCTTCCGGGAGCGACCACCCGACGCGGGCAGCCCACCTGCTCCGGCATCGTTGGTCGGCGCGACGCCCTGAACAGTCGTCTAGCCGGCCCGCATCGCGGCGGCGCTGACGCCGGAGGTCGACGCCACGATGGCAGCTACTGCTCCACCGATGGCGGGCAGGTGGTCGCGGTCGACCTTGTCGAGGGTGTCGGCCTCGTCGAAGAGGTACCAGGGGGCGCCGAGCAGCTGGACGATCGGGACGCCGAGGCTGTGGAGCCGCCCGGCGTCGGTCGGCGGGTTCTGGCCCAGGGCGTCCGGGGCGACGACCAGCGATCGGCGCAGGTCGGCCTCGGCGACGGTGCGGGCGACGGTGGCCTCCAGCGGGGCCAGCCGGCTGGTGAAGAACCATCGGGGCGTGCACCGCTCGGGGTCGCCCGCTCCGGAGGCGTCGGTCTCCAGGGCGGCGTGCTCCAGGTGCACGGCCAGCACGGTGCGGTCCCAGTCGTCGGCGTGCTCGGCGATGAATGCCTCCTGACCGGCGCTGCCGGACATGTGGCCGGCGTGGAGCACGAACCGCAGGCGGTGCGGGCGCTCGGCTCTCGGCACGGCGGCCCAGTAGCTGGCCTGGGCCAGCACCAGGGCGATGCCCGTGGCGTCCTCCACCGCCGACGCCCACGGCCCATCGTGGTGCGACCCGATCATCACGATCTCGTCGTCGGCGCCGGCGAGCTCGCCCACGACCGTGCGGGAGGTGACCACCGTGCTGGTCGAGGCCACCGTGAGCCGGATCCTGACGGGGCCGGCAGCGAGGAGGTCGTGGAGGCGCGCACCGTCGTCGCCGCTGATCCACACGCCCGGGCCGGGGAGCGGCTCCCCGTGGTAGGGCACGTAGTAGCGGTGCCCGTCGAGCGGATGGTTCACCAGCCGGCCGACGAAGGCGGCCGCGCCGGCGGCGAACACCTCGTCGGCCACCCGGTTGCGTGCTGCGGTGTGCGGGAGCAGGTGGACCTCGTCGGCGAGGGTGCCGTCCGGGTCGAAGACGCGGCCGACCGGGTCCTCCGGCGCGCTCCCCATCTCGGCGATGGCGGCGGCCGGGAGCTCCACGAGCGGGGCGTCGGCCAGGGCGGCGCGGCCGGTAGTGGCCGCCGGTGCGCCGGGGTGGTGGGCCACGAGCTCGAGCTCGATGCCGTCGGCGGGCGCCGCGTGCGGGAGGGGCCAGCAGTCGACGGTGAAGGGGGCACCCGCGGCCGGGACGACCTCCAGCCGCCAGTCGGTCGGCTCCCACCGGGTCACCTCCACCGGCTCGGTGTGGACGTCGAGCCCGAGCGACCGCAGCATGTCCGCGGCGAGGTCGGTGGCGGCCTCGTCCGCGGCATAGCCCGGTCGCCGCACCCCGCCTGCCACCACCTCCTCGACCCAACCCATGGTGGTGGCGGCGTCGGGGAGGACCGCCGGGGTGATCGGCGCGGTCGAGGTGGTCCGCGGCGACGACCCGCGATCGGGCGTGGAGCACCCGGTCGCCACCCACACCGCCCCGGCACCGAGTCCGAGCAGGACCTCCCGGCGGCCGACGGCGCTCATCGTTGACGAATCCTAAGAGATCTATTACACCGTCGCAAGTGATCTCTTACGAGGACACCACCAAGCAGCGGCTAGTCGAGGCAGCCGAGCGTCTCTTCGCCGCCGAGGGCATCGACACCCCGTCGCTCGCCGCCGTCACCCGGGAGGCCGGGCTGGGCAACACGGGCGCCGTCCACCACCACTTCGGCGGGCGGGAGGAGCTGCTCGAGGCCGTGATCGCAACCCACCAGGCCGAGCTCGACGACGAGCGCTCGACACTGCTCGATGCTGCCGAGGACCGGGACGACCGTTCGCCCGAGACCCTCGCCCGGCTGATCGTCGAGCCACTGGTGGCCAAGCTCGACGACGAGCGGGGGCGGGCGTTCCTGTCGATCCAGGCCCAGCGCTCGCTGCGCCCCCGCACCCGTCGAGAGGTGCCCCGCCCGCTCGCCCAGCGCATGTTCAAGATGCGGGGGCTGCCCGGTGCGCCGGGCCCGGTGGTCCGCCTGCTCGGCGAGCTCGGCCGGGACCTGGCGTACTCGGCCCTCGCCCAGCGGGCCGTGGTGGAGGCCGAAGGCGGTCGCCAGGCCGGCGTCGGCCGCGACGAGTTCGTGGCCCAGCTGATCGGCGCCGTGGCCCGGGTCTACGACGTCCGATGAGGTTCGCCGCCGCCACTGCCGTGGCCGCCGCCGTGCTCCTCGCCGCATGCAGCGGTGGCAGCGAGGGCAGCTCCCACACGTCCACCACGTCGTCGACGCGACCTCTGACCACCACCACCGGCGAGCCCCCCGCCCCCGAGTCGGTCGAGCTGGCCGTGGTGCCCCTGCCGCCCGAGGTCAGCGGCGCCCGCTTCGCCACCTGGACCGCGGCCGGCGACGGCATCTTGCTCAACGGCCGCGTCGCCAGCCACGACGCCGACCAGGTGCTCGTGCTGGCCGAGGACGGCACCGACCTCCGCTGTCTCACGTGCGAGGCGACGGTGGCCCCTGGGCTCGACCCGGCCGCGCCGTTCCTCAAACCCCTGCCTTTCCCCGACGGCCGGCGGGTGCTGGTGCGGGTGGGCGAGCAGTCGCCGATCCGTCCGTCTGACCACGGCGTGCTCGAGTGCACCCCGAGCGTGGCCGAGTGCACAACCGCCCGGCTGGTGCCCATCACCCCGCCGGCGGCCGACGACGAAGCCGTCATCCAGGACGAGCGGGAGCTGCGCCTGGCCCCCGACGGCGTGACGATCGGCCTGACCCAGGTGCGTAGGCGGGCCGACGGCGACAGCGCCATCGTGTCGATCGTCGGCCGGCTGCGGCGCGAGGGCGGCGTCGCCGACGGCCGCCACGTGGTGGACGACGCCCGGGTGGTGAGCGACCTGGGCGAGCTCAAGGGCTTCACCCCCGACGGGAGTGCCGCCCTGGTGGCCGCATTCACCACGCTGCGCGACCGGGCCGCCAACCCCGACGTCGTGCGGGTCGACCTGGCCACCGGCGAGGTGTCCGGCCTCACCGTGGCCGACGGCTACGACGAGGACATCGCCCTCTCGCCCGACCAGCGGTCCTACGTGATCGCGTCGGGCCGGGGGTCGGGCCTCTACGAGACGGTGTCGCAGCTCCACCGGCCCAACCTGCTGGGCCGGGGCCTGGAGCCCCTCACCGCCTACCTGTTCACCATCCACCGGGGCGACCTGCTCGAGCCCTGGCTCGTGCCCGTCGGCGCCGAGGCGCACGGCCGGCTCGGCCAGCCCCTCGACCCCGACGCCGCCGCCGACGGATGGGACGGCCGGACCCTGATCCGCTGGCACCCGTCAGGCGACCGGGTGATCTGGTGGGAGGGCCGGGGGAACGCGTTCGACGCACCGGACGCCGCGTCGACCCGGGTGGTCGTCGCCCACCTGACCGACCGGGTGCCGCAGGAGCCGCGGGAGCCGGAGCCCTCGCCGGTGAGCGACTGGGCTCCCCCGCTCGCCGGCTACGTGCCACCGGCGTGGGAGCCGGCCACGTCGCGGAACGGCGAGGTGGCCGGCCGGGTGACGGTGGCCGAGCGGTCCGACGGCGAGACCACCACGATCGAGGTGCGCTACGACGGCTTCGACGACGAGGCCGGGTGGGTGATCGACGGCACCGAAGCCGCCACCTTCGACGAGGGCCTGCTCGGCACCACGCACTACACCGCCGACCTGACCCTCTCGGGCGACCACGAGGGCTGGCTCCGTGCCGACGCCAAGATCAGCGCCGCCGGTCTCGACGGCTCGATCGAGTCCTCCGTCGACGGCAACGAGCTCCGCCTCCCCGTCGCCTGACGGGCCTCGCTCTGCTGATATTCCCAGCATTCGCCCAGGCCGGTCACAAGCGACCGGGGGACGATGTGGTGCAGATCGGAACGAGGTCCGCTCGGGCCAGGTGAAGGGAACGTCGAGATGGAGTTGACCCGACGCGAGGTGCTCCTGCGACTGGGGTCCGGTCTGGTGCTGATGCCGTTCGCGGCCGCTGCCTGCACCAGCTCGGACGACACGTCGTCCTCCACCAGCACGACGACCGGTTCGTCGTCGAGCGGTGCGCTGGCGTTCAACCCCGGGGCCTGGAGCTACGACGCGACCAACGACGTCTACTACCAGCTCGACAAGACCTATGTCTCGAAGCCGGCGGCGCAGGACTACGAGTCGCTCGCCGTGTTCGTGCCCGGCACGTACCTCGCTGCGACCGAGAACAGCGACGGCACGTACACCGCCACCATCGACCCGTCCGGCTCGGTCGCCGGGTTCACCGCCGCGACCGCACCGATCGTGCTGCCCGTGAACACGCCGGGGTACTCGGCGCAGAAGCCTCCCTCGTCCTACAGCTACGACGAGATCTCGTCCTACCTGGACGCGGGGTTCGTGTACGTCGCGCCCGGGATGCGGGGCAAGGACAGCCAGAGCGACAGCTACACCGGCAACGCACCGTGGGGGGTCACCGACCTCAAGGCTGCGGTCCGCTACCTCCGCTACAACACCGGTGCGATCCCCGGCGACACGGAGCGCATGTTCGTGTTCGGCCACAGCGGCGGTGGCGCGCAGAGCTCGGTGATGGGCTCGTCGGGCGACTCGCCGCTCTACACCCCGTACCTGGAGTCGATCGGCGCGGCCATGACCGACGGGGCAGGCGAGACCATCAGCGACGCGATCGCCGGGGTCATGGCGTGGTGCCCGATCACCAGCCTGACGCACGCCAACGCCGCGTACGAGTGGAACATGGGCCAGTTCGCCTCGACCGGCACCCGAGCGGCCGGCACCTGGACCGAGGCGTACTCCAAGGACCTCGCCGACGCCTTCGCCGGCTACGTCAACGGCCTGGGCCTCGAGAGCTCGGACGGCACGAAGCTCGAGCTGTCCGAGTCAGCCGATGGGCGCCACCTCGCCGGCAGCTACTACGACCACCTGATCTCGGTGATCGAAGGGTCGCTCGACGACTTCCTCGCCGCAACAACCTTCCCCTACACGCCGTCGTCGAGCGGCGGGATCGGCGGCGCACCGTCGGGCGCCGCACCCCAGAGCGGTGGCACCCCGCCGGCGGGCGGTTCGGCCCCGTCGGGCGACTCGACCGGCTCATCGAGCTCGGAGAGCTCCACCACCTACGCCACCATCGAGGAGTACATCGACCACCTCAACACCAGTTCGACGTGGGTTACCTACGACGCGTCGAGCAAGAAGGCGACGGTGTCGAACCTCGCCGGATTCGTCCAGAGCCAGAAGAACGCGTCCAAGGACGTCGGTGCCTTCGATGGGATCAGCCGCCAGCAGACCGAGAACGTCGTGCTCGGCCTCGGCACCGACGGGCTGCACTTCGCGCCGGTGTCGAAGAGCACCATCGCCGACAACGAAGACGCCTACGCCGAGCTCACCGACTGGACGTCCGACCACGCCGCCACCGAGTACGAATCGGACTTCGAGAGGAC
Source organism: uncultured Aquihabitans sp. (assembly GCA_964542495.1). Classification (GTDB taxonomy): domain Bacteria; phylum Actinomycetota; class Acidimicrobiia; order Acidimicrobiales; family Iamiaceae; genus Aquihabitans. The sequence goes on along the minus strand of CAZIVZ010000002.1, from coordinate 6,440 downwards.
CGATGGGCTCGACGTGGACGTGCTCACCCGTGGCCACATGTACGACCCCATGTTCTTCCTGACCGAGGGCGACGGCTACGAGACGTCGACCGTCGCGCCGCACTGGCGGATCCGCACCGGGATCATGCAGGGCGACACCGCCAGCACCGTCGAGATCAACCTGGCCCTTGCGCTGGAGAACCTCGGCGTCGACGACGTCGACTTCGCCACGATCTGGGGCCAGGGCCACACCCAGGCCGAGCTCACCGGCGACGCCACCACCAACTTCGTCGCCTGGGTCACCCAGAACGCCAGCTCCTGACGCAGCCGACGCGTTCCCTCGGCCCCAGAGGTGTGCTCGTTCGGACCACCGCGAGTGGCATGGCTACTCGCTCGCGACCATCGGACCGGTGAGCACGAGGTGGCGAGACAAGAGGTCGAGGACGCCCCGGTTCAGCGTTGCTCAGGCCTTGACCGCGACGAGTCGGATGCGCACCTCGACCTCGGGGTGGACCCGCAGCAGCGCCACCTTGGGCGGCTTCAGACCCCAGTCGCGCACATCCAGTTGCTGTGATCCTTCGAGGACGAGCTCGGAGCCGTCGACCGCTATGGTGATCGCCCCCTCCACCCGGTTCACCTCGCCGCGGAAGGCGATGTCGCCGGTGACCGCCACCGTGTCGTCGGACTCTCGGGTCGCCGACACGACGGTGCCCACGATCTCGGGATGGCGTGCGGCATCGATGCGGCGGCGGGTCTCGCGGTCCACCAGCGAGTTGCCGGATTCGAGATGGCTCACCTCGATGCGCACCTCGCCGTCGAAGGTCGGTTCCTGGGTGAGCCTCGCGGAACGCAGGGTGACCTCGACCCAACCCGTGAGGCCGGTGGCCGTGGCGTGGATCGGGTGGACCGAGGAGCTTCCCTCGATCCACACCTGGCTCCTGTCGGGATCGAGCTCGTAGCGCGCCAATGGACGCTTCCTCCTCCGCGTTCTTTGCTACGCAACCTAACGGCCGCATCGGGTCTGCGAGTCCCGATGCTCTCGAGCCGTCATGCGGCGACGGGGCGGCTGATCTGCCGGGGCCGTCGCGAGCTCAGGCCATGTCGGTCGGCCGCAGCGGGAGGCCGAGCATGACCCGACCTGCCAACTCCGTGGCGCGATCCCAGTCGAACACGACGTGGCCCTTCAAGGTCTCCACGTCCCGCTGGAGCCGCTGGAGCGGATGCGATGTGGCGTAGACGCTCGCCCCGGCGCCCTCACCGATCTCCCCGATGGCCTGCCGGGCCGATCGGACCGCAGCGGCGGCGGCCAGCCTGCTCCGAGCACGGATCAGATCGCTGGGCTCGCCCTCGACCGACTCGAGCTCGGCGATCGATGCGCGCCAGGACGCGACGAGTCCGTCGACGGAGCTCGTGATCGCGGCCAACCTGGCTTGGACCTGAGGTTGGTCCGCAGCCTTGTCTCCGAGCGAGTAGGCGAGCACCCGCTCCCGCACTCGGGTTGCGTAGCCGGCCAACGCTTCCTCGGCAGCGCCGACGGCGGGCGCGGAGGAGACGAACGCGAGCACCGAGATCAGCGGCAACCGCCCGAGGAGATCGTCGCTGATCTCGCTCGCGGACTCCCGCAGGTGGGTCCCGTCGCACGTGCGCTCGACCGGGACGAAGACCTCCTCGACCACCACGGCGTTGCTGCCCGTGGCTCGCATTCCAGCGGTGTGCCAGGTGTCCTCGATGGTGAGCTCCGAGACCGGGATCAGGGCGAAGCGGGTGCCGAAGTCCACCGAGGTATCGAAGCCGTGCACCATGCACCAGTCCGAGTGGAGGATCCCCGTCGCCCACTCCCATCGGCCGGACACGACGTAGCCGCCGGGTGCGGGGGTCAACTCACCGGACGGCGTCAGCGGAGCAGCCGCCGTCGGTAGGCGGCCGTCGGCGAACAAGGTCGCGTGGCTCTCGGCCGGGAACTTGGTGCACATCCAGGCGTGCATCATGAGGAACGACGCCGTCCACGCCGTCGCCGGGCACCCACGACCGAGCTCACGCACACCTTCCAGGAGCGTGGTCAGGCCGAGGCCGTGGCCGCCGAGCGACTCGGGCACCACGGCCCACAGCACCCCAGAGTCGTGCAGTCGTTCCATGACCTCGTCTGGGATGCGACGGGCCCGCTCCCCCTCCGCCGCATTGGACGCGAGCATCGGTGCGAGGGCACGGCAGGTGTCGACGAAGGTTGCGTGGTCCACCGCCCCTACCTAGCACGACCGAGGAGGCGAGCCGGTAGGCGGGGCGGTCAGCGGAATCGGTAGCGGATCGGGAGGTGCTTGACCCCCGACACGAAGTGGCTCTGCGACCACTGAGCGGCATCGGCTACCTGCGCGCCGAGTTCGGCCACGGGATGTGGATGGGTGACGACACGGGTGATGTTCGCCGTGGACGACATCGACGACACGCTCCGCCGCCTGGTCGAGCGTGGCGCCGAGCTCGTCAGCAGCGAGGTGGTCCAGTACGAGACCGCCTACCGGCTCTGCTACATCCGCGGGCCCGAAGGCATCCTCATCGGGATCGCCCAAGAACTGGGCTGAGCCCCTCTGGCGAACGGCCGACAACGGTGCGGGAGCGAACGGTCACGGCTGCTCGCTGCGGGCCCGGGCCGGGCTCGCCGGGCCGAAGAGGTTGTGGGCCGTGTTGACCAGGGCGACGTGGGTGAAGGCCTGCGGGAAGTTGCCGACCAGTCGGCCGGCGACCGGGTCGTACTCCTCGGACAGCAGGCCGACGTCGTTGGCGACGGCGGCGAGCCGGTCGAACAGGGCCCGGCCCTCGTCCGCGCGACCTTGCAGGACCTGGTTGTCGGCCAGCCAGAAGCTGCACGGCAGGAACGCACCCTCCTCCCCGGGGAGCCCGTCGATCCCACCCAGGCTGTCCCCCGCGTAGCGGCGCACGAACCCGTCCTCGCAGAGCTCGCGTTCGATGGCGGCCACGGTGCCGACCATCCGCGGGTCGGTGGCGGGCAGGAAGCCGACGAGGGGGGCCATGAGCAGGGCGGCGTCGAGCTCCGGACGGCCGTAGGACTGGGTGAAGGTGCCCCGACCGCGGTGGAAGCCCCGGTCGCAGACCTCGGCATGGATGTCGGCTCGCAGGGCGCGCCACCGATCACCCGGGCCGTCGAGTCCGAACTGCTCGACGGCCTTGACCGCCCGATCGGCGGCCACCCAGGCCATCACCTTGGAGTGGGTGAACTGGCGGCGGGGACCGCGGACCTCCCAGATGCCCTCATCTGGTTCACGCCACTGTCCTTCGAGGAACTCCATCAGCGTGCGCTGGAAGCTCCAGACGTCGGGATCGTGATCGATACCCGCCCGACGAGCCTGATGGAGGCAGTCCATGACCTCGCCGTACACGTCGAGTTGGAACTGCCGGGATGCGGCGTTGCCGACCCGGACCGGCGTCGACGCCTCGTATCCGGCCAGCCAGTCGAGGGTGAGCTCGGGCAGGCGCCGCTCGCCGGCCGGCCCGTACATGATCTGCAGTTGGTCGGGCGCCCCAGCAGCGGCGCGCAGCAGCCAGTCACGCCATGCGACCGCCTCGGCCTCGTAGCCGGCGAGCATCAGGGCATAGAGGCTGAAGGTGGCGTCGCGCAGCCAGCAGTACCGGTAGTCCCAGTTCCGGCTCCCGCCGATGCGTTCGGGTAGCGACGTGGTCGCGGCGGCGATCAGACCGCCGGTCGGCGCGTAGGTGAGCGCCTTCAGCGTGATCAGCGACCGCACCACCAACTCGCGGCGATCACCGACGGTGACGCACTGCGACGCCCAGGTCTCCCACCATCGGACGGTCTCCTGAACCGCCCCGAACGCATCGACCGGGCGAGGCGGCTTCTCGTAGGAGCGGTGCCAGGTCAAGACGAACGGCACCCGATCTCCGGCAGCGACTTCGAAGTCGGCGACCGTGGAGAGTCCCTCCCCGTGGGTGGCGATCGGTGTGCGCAGCTCGACGGCATCGGGACCAGCGACCGCCTGCAGCCCCCCGTCGACGCGACGGATCCACGGCACGAAGGCGCCGTAGTCGAACCGGATGACCAGATCGAGGTGCATGGCCACCCGCCCGCGCACACCCTCGACCACTCGGACGACGTTCGGCGCCTCGCCGCGGATCGGCATGCAATCGAGAACTCGCACCACACCGGTCGAGGTGGTGAAGGTCGTCTCCAGGACCAGGGTGTCGGGAAGGTACCGACGGGTCGCCGACGCCGAAGAGTCGGCAGGCGCGAGCTTCCACCGCCCGTTGCCCCGGTCACCGAGGAGCGCCGCGAAGCACGCGCCGGCATCGAAGCGGGGCAGGCAGAGCCAGTCCACCGACCCGTCCCGTCCCACGAGTGCGGCGGTCTGGGTGTCGCCGATCAGGGCGTAATCGCCGATGCTCACGACCTCGGGCACCGCGACCACCGGACACGGCGCTCGTGGCTGGACGTCGCCGGTCCGCCCGAGTGTCGGTGACTGGTTCGGGTGTTCATGGCGACCTCCTCGATGTCGCTATCCGCCGGGGAGGTCCGCCCAGAGCGAGTCGAACCGGGCCCGCAGCCGAGACAGCTCCTCGAGGTGCGCGCCGGCCAGCGCCGCCACCCGTCCCTCCCCGACATCGGTGAGTCGCAACCGGACGACCCGCTGGTCGTGGGCGTCGTCTTCTCGCTCGACCAGTCCCGCGCTCACCGCCCGGTCCACCAGCTCCACGACGCTGTGGTGACGCAGCAGCAGGTGCTCCGCCACATCCCGGATCGACGGTGGCCCGCCGTGGCCTCGGATGGCGAGCAGCAGCTGGTGCTGAGCCCCGGTGAGCCCCACGGCCTTCGCCTGCTCCTCGCTCCAGCGCTGGAAGCGACGGAGGCCGTCCCGGAACGCCAGGAGCCGGCCGAAGTCCTCGTCCCGCAGCGGTGCGCTTGTATCAGCCATATCGCTTCACGATAGTATCGCCCTGCGATGATCATTGGCACCTCGACCCGACGTCTCTCGCTGCTCACGGCGATCGCCGCACTCCTCGGCGTCGCAGGTGGCGCCGCGGCGTGGGTGCTGGTGCACCTCATCGGGCTGATCACCAACGCAGCGCTGTTCCACGAGTTGAGCACCGAGGCGCGCCCGATGACGGATCTCGATCCTGGTTGGCCCTTGTTCGTCACCGCGGTCGGAGGCGCCTTCCTCATCAGCTGCCTCGCCAGGTGGGCGCCTCTCATCCGCGGCCACGGCATCCCCGAGGCCATGGAGGCGGTGCTCACCAAGCAGAGCCGCATCGCCCCCCGCACCGCGATCGCCAAGCCGATCTCCGCGGCGATCGCCATCGGGACGGGCGCACCGTTCGGTGCCGAAGGTCCGATCATCGTCACCGGCGGATCGATCGGATCGCTGCTCGGCCAGGTCATCCGGATCACGCCGTCGGAGCGCAAGATCCTCCTCGCCGCCGGGGCCGCCGCGGGCATGTCGGCCACGTTCGGGGCTCCACTTGCGGCTGTGGTGCTGGCCATCGAACTGCTGCTCTTCGAGTTCTCCGTCCGGGCCTTCGTGCCGCTGGTGGTGGCGGCAGCTGTCGCCGGCGGCATGCACTCTGCGCTCTTCGGCGAAGGGCCGCTCTTCCAGGTCCCCTCGCACGACTTCGCCGGCCTCGACGTGCTCCCGGCCTTCGTCCTCCTCGGGGCGTCGTGCGGAGTTCTCGCCGTCTTGATCAGCCGCGGGCTGTTCTTCGTGGAGGACCTCTACCGACGTCTTCCGATCAGCGACTTCTGGCATCCGGTCATCGGAGCGATCGGCTTCGCCACCGTCGGACTCTTCGTCCCCCGAGCGCTCGGGGTGGGCTACGACGCCATCGACGACGTGCTCAACGCCCGCCTCGCCGTGGGCACCGTCGCCGCCCTCGCCCTCGGCAAGCTGATCGCCTGGTGGCTCGCGCTCGGATCCGGCACGTCGGGCGGCACCCTCGCGCCGATCCTGCTGATGAGCGCGAGCTTCGGGACCGTCGTCGGCGACGGGCTGAACCACGTCCTGCCGGGCGCCGACATCGCCATCGGTGCCTTCGCCGTGGTCGCCATGGCGGCCACCTTCGGCGCCGCCACCCAAGCAACGTTCACGGCCATCGTGTTCGTGTTCGAGTTGACCCGCGACTACGACGTGATCCTGCCCCTCATGCTGGCCACGGTCGTCGCCGATCTCATCTACTCCGCCGCGAACCGAGACAGCCTCATGACCGAGAAGCTGCGGCGACGAGGGCTGCACGTGGGCCGCCACTACGGCGTCGACCCGTTCACCAACGTCCGGGTCGACGAGATCATGACCGACCAGGTCGACACGTTCATGCACACCGAAACCGTCGGCGAGGCGCGAACCCGTTTCGCCACAGGTCGCCACGGTGCCTACCCGGTCATCGACGGGGGCCGGCTCGTCGGGATCGTGACCCGCGGCGATGTGTTGCGCAACGACTGCGACGAC
>CAZIVZ010000001.1:0-48932 GCA_964542495.1 uncultured Aquihabitans sp. | reverse complement strand
TGCTGCGCTGACCGTCTCGGCCCTGCCCGACGAGCCCCTCAAGTCCGGTCAGATGAGCTTCTACAAGGCGGTGTGGCCCTTCGCCTGGTTCGCCCTGGTCGGCGGCTGGGCCACCACCTGGCAGCTTCGCCCCGCCCGGGCCCGGGTGGCCGGCATCGCCGTCACCGTCCTCGCGCTGGTGCTCACCGCCCAGGCCTGCATCCCCTTCCCGATCCGAAACGACTTCGATCCGGACAGCTGGCTCTTCGACGCCACCCCGCAGCTGGCAGACGACCTCGAACGCACCCTCCCCCACGACGCCACCTACCGGCTCACCGCAGCCGGCGGGGCCCGATACCTGTTGCTGATGTACGGCCTCGTCGCTGGGCTCGATGATCGCGGCCTCACCGTCGGGGTCGATCGGGCGCGGGTCACGAACTTCGGGGAGCACCGGGTCATCGACGACCGGCCGGGGCTGGTGACGCTGCACGTCCAGGACCCTGCCGTGGCCCGACCAGCGGGCGGCCGGCTGGTGGCGCGCTTTCGCCCCGAGGTCGACGACGCGGCCCGGCGGGAGCTCGAGCAGGACCTGCTGGAGCGGGCTCGGACCCATGGCACCGTCCGGCTCACCAGCGACGGGAGGAGGTACCTGGGTGACACCCTGCTCGGACGGGCGGGCATCGGGCCCCAGGAGGTCCGCCGGCTCCAAGAGGACCCGTCCGGCCTGCTCGATCGCCCGGCTGAAGAGCTGGTGGCGCTCTACCGCAACTTCTGGGTCATCGAGCCCGCCCTCCCCGACGACCTGCAAGCGGAGTACGTGCGCCTCCTCGGGCCCACCCCGGTCGACGTGTGGGCCGTGACCGGCGGCTGAGGGTGGACCCGTCCCCGCCGAGCGACGACGTGGCGACCTCGCTGAGCTTCGTCGTCCCGTTCTGGAACGAGGAGGACGGCGCGAGCCGGTGCCTCCAGGAGGTCTGCGCCGCCGCCGACGCCATGACCACCACCGGCGTCGGCCCCATCGAGGTCATCGCGGTCGACGACGGGAGCACCGACCGCACCCCGACCATCCTGGCCGACCTGGCCCGGGCCGATCCTCGCATCCGCGTGGTCACCCACGAGGTGAACCAGGGCCTCGGCGCGGCGCTGCGCTCGGGCCTGGGTGCCGTGGCCACCGAGTGGGCCTTCTACACCGACGCCGACCTGCCCGTGCGACCCGAGGTGGCCCTGGACGCGCTGCGGGTGGCGATCGACCGCGACCTGGACCTCGTCTCCGGCGCGCGGACGAACCGGCGCGACGGCGTGCGACGCTCGGCCATGTCCACCGGGTTCAACGTGCTGGTCCGGCTGGCCCTCAACCTGCCGGTGCGCGACGTGAACGCCCCGGCCAAGCTCATCCGGCAGAGGTTCATCGCCGAGTCCCTCCCGCTCTGCGACAGCCCGCTGTGCGACGCCGAGCTGTTGGCCCGCGCCCTGCGCAGCGGCGCCCGGATCGACCAGATCGACGTGGTGGCCTACCCGCGGCTCACGGGGACGTCCTCGCTGTCGAGCCCGGCGGTGGTCCTGGCGGTGCTGTGGGATCTGGCCCGCCACGGCCCCGAGCTCCGCGTCCGCCGAGACCGTCGAGCATGAGCGACGGCATCCGCCTCGCTCTGGCCGCGATCGCCGTCTGGCTCGCGACGTTCGTCGGGCCCGGCGCACCCCCGCAGGCCCACCCCGCCCTCGTCGGGTGGCTCCTCACCGACGCGGGACTGGACCACGAGGCCGTGGGGTGCGTGGCCGCCCACCTGCGGGCGGGTCTGCTCGCCGACGTGCCCGACGCCCAGCTCACCTCGGTTCAGCTGCGCTCGCAGGGGCTGGCAGCCATCCCCGGCCACCGCCGCCAGATCGCCGGCGACGTGATCATCGCCTGCAGCGTCGACCCAGAAGGGCCGGCTCAGCGATGAGGCGCGCCGGACCCTCGCCGCTGGTGTTCGCACCCTTGATCGCCGGGGCCGCCGCTATCGGCCTGGGCCGGACCCCGGCGGGGACCGTGCTGCTGGCCCTCGGCTTCGTGCGGGTCCACATCCTCCTCTGGCCTGCGGTGGACCGGGCCATCGACCGGGGGATGCACGTCGTCGTCCGAGACGGCGTGGCGATGCTCGCCAACGTCGTGCTCGGTCTCGGGGCGGTCCTGGTCATCGCTCCGGCGGGCATCGCGTCTCGGGTCCTGCGACTCGACGTGCTGGGCCGAGGCGTCCGCCCGTCGTGGCGAGCCGCCGCCGGGCCGGCGCCCGCCGCCCGCAGCTACAGCGTCACGACGTCGCCCGGACCGGAGCCGCCGCGGCGGCGTGGGGTCCGGCTCGCGCTCGCCGTGCTGGCCTTTGCCGCCCTCGCCGCCGCCGTCCAGGGAGGCGGCACCCTGACCATCGATCCGTCGGTGCCGACCGGCGGGAGCCACCAGGTCGCCGCGCTCCGTGACCAGGCGGAGGTGGCGGCGATGCAGGCGGAGGAGGGCGCGGTGTTCGACGCGCTGCAACCGGATCGGTCTCTGGGGTGGACTCTGCCGGAGCACGTCGACGGCACCGTGGTGAGCGTGCGATCAGGGACGCGGGCCACCCCGGCGTCGGCAGACCGGGGCCCGCGTGTCTGGCTGTTCGGCGGCTCGACGGCGTGGGGCAGCGGGCAGCGGGATGCGCACACCATCGCGTCCGAGGTGGCCCGGCTCTCCGCCGCGGACGGCGAGCCGCTCCAGATCGTCAACTGGGGGGTGTTCGCGTACACCTCGGCGCAGGAGGCCCGGGCGTTCGCCCGAGCGGTGGAGGTCCGCGGCGCCCCCGACCTGGTCGTGTTCTACGACGGGTACAACGACGTCGAGGTGGGCATGGGTGCCCAGCTGCAGGGGATCGGCCCGGGGAGCCAGGTGATCGCGCCCCTCGACGTCCTCGAGATCGATCCCGTGCTCCACCGCGCCCCCGGGCCGCCCGCATCGACCACCGCGGCACGCGCCGACGGCATCGTCTCGGCGTACCGACGGGCCATGGCGTCGGCGCGCGCCGTCGCCGAGGCCCACGACGTGGCCATGGTGCAGGTCTGGCACCCGAACGCCTTCACCCGCACGCTCACCGCCGACGAGCGCGCCGACCTCGAGCGGCTCGGCTACTCGCCCTTCGTGCGGGAGGCCCACGTGGACCTGCACCGCACGGTCAGGGACCGACTCCCGGACGAGGTGGTCGACCTGGCCGACACCCTCGACGACGCGCCCACCGTGTACGTGGACCAGGTCCACACCAACGAGCGGGGGGCCAGGATCGTGGCCGAGGCGCTCTACGGGGTGCTGCGGCCCGCGCTCGGGGCGTGCTGCTGACGACCCAGCGCGCGGTCCAGGCCGGCCCGCAGCTCCGCTCCCACCACCGCCGCCTCCTCGGGCTGCAGCATCCGTTCGTGGAGCGCGGCGACGTGCACGATCTCCAGCCCGTCCTCGACGATCGAGCCCCAACCCATGGTGCCGTCGGTGGCGGCCGACTCGTCGGCCCAGAGCAGGTGCAGCGGCCCGGGGTAGGAGCGACCCTCCCAGCGGTACCGGCGCCCCAGCTCCCAGTGCCGTCTCCACGCGTACCAGAGGCGCCGGTGCGGAGGCACCGCACCTTTGGTGCGCAGGTCGATGCGGAACTGGATCGGATCGAGCCAGCGGTCGAGGCCGCTGCGCAGCGACAGGTGGTATGCGAGGTCGGTGGGCGATCGTCGGGCCAGGTCCCGGTACCACGCCGCCTTCTCCCCCAGCGGGAGCGACCGGTCCGGCGGCATCGGGATCCGTGACCACGGCTTGTCGAGCATCTTGTTGGGGTCGTAGTGGCGACCGCGGTAGCCCGGCCCCACGTCGACGATCCCCAGGTACGCGACCTCGTGTCCGTCGGCCACCAGCTGCGACGCCATCTCGAAGGCCAGCACGCCGCCGAACGAGTAGCCGGCCAGGTGGTACGGGCCCTCGGGCTGGACGGTCCGCATGCGCTCCACGTAGAGGGTGGCCAGCTCGCCGAGGCTGCCGGCGCGGTCGCCCCGTCCCGACAGGAAGGGCGACTCGAAGCCCCAGACCGGTTGGTCGGCGCCGAGCGACGGCGCGAGGTGCCGCAGCCCGTACGCGGTGCCGTGCAGGTCGTGGACCACGAACAGCTTCGGACGGTCGGGCTCCCCCGGTTGCACCTCGACGATGGTCTCAGGCTCGGTGCCGTGCTGCAGGTCCTCGATCTCCACAGCCAGCTCCGCGACGGTGCGGACGTCGAGCAATCGGGCCATCGGCACGCGCACGCCGAGCTGCTCCTCGATCTGGACGAGCGCCCAGGCGAGGTCGAACGACTGGGCGCCGAGGTCCACGAGGTCGTCGTCCACCCCGAGTGGGCGCACACCCAGGATGTCCTCCCAGATGCCCGTCAGCCGTGCCTCGACCGGCGTGGCGGGCGCGGTGACCTGGCCGGGTCGGCGCCGGGCCTCGTCGGGGTCGGGCAGTGCCCGGCGGTCGAGCTTGCCGTTGGGAAGCTGCGGGAGCGATTCCAGCAACACCATCCGGCGGGGGACGAGCGGGCCGCGGATGGCGTCTCGTGCCGCCTCCCGTATGGACCCCAGATCCTGGCCCTCGGCGGGGACGACCCACGCGACCAGCTCGTTGGTCCCCTTGGGGTCCGGACGGGCGTCGACCACGGCGTCGGACACCTCGGGGAGCGACAGCAGCGCCTGCTCGACCTCGCCGGGGATCACCCGGTGGCCGCGGACCTTCACCTCCGCATCGCTGCGGCCGACCAGCACCAGGTTCCCGACCGAGTCGACGAACCCGACGTCGCCCGTGCGGTACACGGGGATCCCCCCGTCCTCCGACAGCACCTCTGCGTCGAGGTCGGGCCGCCTCCAGTAGCCCGAGAAGAGGTGGCGGCTCCGCACGAACAGGTCCCCGACCTCCCCCGCAGGGAGCATGCTGCCGTCAGCCGAGCGGATCTGGAGCTCGGTCTCGGGGATCGGGAGCCCGACCGGCACCCCGTGGGGGCCGAACTCGGCCTCGGGGTCGACCACGAAGAAGGTGAGCACGCCCGTCTCGGTCGCCCCGTACCCGTTGGCCACGGTCACGTGGCCGCCGAACGCCCGGCGGACGATGCCGACGGCGTCCGCATCGACCCGCTCACCCCCGAGCACCACGAGGCGCAGGCGGGACAGGTCGACGTCGTCGGGGACGTCGCCCATGAAGCGGGCCACGGTGGGAGACACGTAGAGCACCGATATCTCCTGGTCGGCGAGCCACTCGGGGAAGCCCGCCAGGCCGTGGGCCCGCACGTCTCGGATCCGGAGCGATCCTCCGACCATCAGCGGCAGGAACATCGGGTAGGCGGCGACTGCCAGCGAGATGGGGAAGATCATGGGCAGGCGGTCTCCCGGCCCGATCTGCAGGGCATCGATCGCACCGCGGAACAGGTGGAGCAGCGCGCCGTGCGGGATCACCGCGGCCTTCGCGCCGCCGGTGGTACCGGAGCTGTAGGCCAGCATCGCGGGGTCTCCCGGACCAGCCGAGCCGGCGAGCGCCTCCACCGCCGGGCCATCGTCCAGCAGGGAGCCGAACCGGCGGACCACCACGACGTCCGACAGGGCGGCGGCGACGTCTTCGGTGGCGTCGTCGACAACCAGCACCGCCGGCCCGGCATCGGCCACGATCGACTCGTTGAGCGCGGTCGGTGCCGACGGATCCAGGATCAGCACGGTGGCGTCGGCCTTGAAGGCGCCGAACACCGCCACCACGAGGTCCACGTCGTGAGGCAGGGCCAGGGCGACGACGAGGCCGTGGGCCCCGGCGGCGACGAGCGCGAGGGCCAGCCGGTCCGACACCTCGTCGACCTCGCGGTAGGTCAGCTGGCGCGTCGGACCGGCGATGGCCACGGTGTCCGGCGTCTCGGCCGCCTGCCGCCGGAACGCCGCGTGCACCGTCGCGTCGACCAGCTCGACCGGGTAGGGCTGCCAGCCGCTGTCGGCCACGACCTTCCCGCTCCGTTGCGCCTCGTGGGTCATCGCGTACGCCCGTCCATGGCGAGATAGTAGGAGGCGGGTCCCCGGCCCGGTTCCGGACCTGCGTGGTAGCGTGGAGCGGCGATGGCCCGTCCGTGCGCCGGGGAGGGAAGAGACGTGGGTCTCGAACGGATGGTCGGGGGCGGCGTCGAATGCTTGGCCTCTGGGCGGGTCCGCTGGGTGTTGCGGATCCCAGACCTGGAATGGATCGTGGAGGTCGTGGCCTCGGGATCCGGTGTGGCCATGGCCCTCGGTACCGGCCCGTGACGCTCAGCGCGCCCCCGGTGCCCGCCGTGGCCCTCCGCACGACGCTGCGCGACCCCGCGCTCCAGGCGTCGCTCGCCACCGACGGCTTCGCCGTCACCTCCTTTCTGGATGCGGACCAGGTCCGCGAGGCGCGGGAGCTGTTCGCCACCCTGGACACGCCGGCGGGCACGGGCTTCCAGACCGACTTCGAGCGCGCCGATCCGCGCCGCAAGCAGCTGATCCACGACGCCCTCACCACCCGCTGGCAGGACCCGCTCGAGCAGCTGCTGGACGGCTACCGGGCCTTCATGTGCACCTTCCTCGCCAAGTGGCCGGGGCAGGGCAGCGAGCTCTACCTCCACCAGGACTGGTGCTACATCGATGAGCGCCGATACCGCTCCGTCGTGGTCTGGGTGGCCCTCGAGGACGTCAGCACCGCCCGGGGCAACGGCCCGCTCCAGGTGCTCCCCGGCAGCCACCGGGTGGCCGGCGAGTACCGGGGCACCAGGACCGCCTCCTGGTACACGCACCACAGCGAGGCCGTCACCGCCGGCCTCGTCCCCGTCGACGTCCAGGCCGGCCAGGCCGTCATCATGGACAACGCCCTCGTGCACGCCTCCCCGGACAACACCACCGACCAGGTGCGCCTCGCCGCCGGGCTGGCGTGCATCCCGGTCGAGGCCCAGCTCCTGCACCCGGTGAGCCGCGGGGACGGCACGGTCGACCGGCTCACGGTGGACGACCAGTTCTTCCGGCAGGAGACGCCGTCGCTGCTGCGAGACCGGGTCCCCGAACCGTGGGCCGCCACCGCCGAGGTGGAGCCCGAGTGCTGGCAGGACGCCGACCTGCGCCTGGCGAGCCGGCTCTGCGGCACCGACCTGCTGGCGCCGGACGCGGACCGGCCGCTCGGCCCGAGCGCCCCTCCCCCGGTGGCCGGGCCCCCGCTCACCCGCCTGGCCAACCGGCTCCTCGCCCTGAACCACCAGGTCATCTCGGCCCAGGATCACCACGAGGGCGCCTTCCTCGACCCCGCAGAGCTCCCCTGGGTCGGTCGCCTCGAGGCCGCGGCGTCGACCATCACCCACGAGTACCTGGCCACCCAGCAGCTCGGCGGCGAGGAGCCGCCGCTGTCGGCGCTGGCCGGAGCAGAGCTCCCCAACGTCGGCGCGTGGCGTGCGCTGCTGATCAAGGACAACACCGGCTGGTCCGACGAAGCGGTGGCGCGCTGCCCCGAGACCGTGGCCGTGCTCCGGGGGATCCCCGGCGTGCGCTCGGCCATGTTCTCCACCCTCGGGCCGTGGGCGCGCATCGGCGCCCACCGCGGCCCGAACAAGGGCGTACTGCGGGCCCACCTCGGCATCGTGGTCCCGGAGCCGGCTCACCGCGTCGACATCTGGGCCGGCTCGGAGCGGGCCTCCTGGGAGGCGGGGCGGGTGTTCGTCTTCGACGACACCTTCGAGCATCGCGTCGCGAACCGCACCGACGGCTGGCGGGTGAGCTTGATGGTGGAGTTCGACCGGCCTCTCGAAGGCGCCAGCCGCGCCCTCAATCGCCTCGTCCAGCTCAGCTTCCGCTGGCACCCCCACGTCCGAGGCGCCAACACCCGCCGAGCAGCCGTGCAACGCGCCCTCGAGGCCTGACCGGAGCCGCCGACGCCTCCGACTCGACGGGATCGTCGGCGGGCATCCCTCCGGGGCACAACACCGACCAGGTCGGGCCCGGGCCGTCGTTCCACAGCGTCACCGGCTGATCACCCGCCAGCTCGAACACCACACCGGGGGTGAGGGTGCCGACCCACCCACCGGAGCGAAGGCCGGCCCGCAGCTCGGGCGCTTCATACGACGCGACGCGGAGGTGCCCGTCGGATCGCAGCGTGACCCTTCCTCCCGCGTCGACGACCACGACGGCCACCGTGGCACCCACCGCCAGCGACGACAGACCGGACGCGACCTCGGGAGGGATCGCCGGTCGGGCCGCACCCAGCTCGGCCACGGAGGCACCTGCACACTCGGCGACGACCAACCACGGCACGGGCGCCAGCCCGTCGAGCACCGCAGATCCCTGGGTGACGTCGTGGTCCGGCAGGGCCGCACCCGGGGCGGCCTCGCCGCCGAGCTCGCGCAGCTCGCCCGGTTCCGGTTCGACGTCACCCGGGACGACCGTCCGGCGCACCGGCGGCGCGTCGAGGCCGACGGCGGCCTGCACCGCCGCGGGGGTCAGCACGGGCGATTCCTCGGTGGAACGGACCAGGGGGCGCTCCTCGTGGATGCGCTCCAGGACCTCGGCGGGGTGCACGTCGACGAAGAAGTCCGGCTCGACGCGGTGCACCCGCCGTCCGCGCCGGCCGGTGGCGACGACGTTGACCAGCGGGACCCCCCGGGGAGCGACGGCGGCGGCGATCGCCGGCCGGGGCACCTCGCTCGTGTTGGCCTCGGACCAGTGCAGCATCCGGGTGTCGTAGACGAGCGCGGACCCCGCGGGGACGTCGACCCCGACCGACGCCTCCGCCAGCGCACCCTCGTAGTGGCGGAAGTTGGGGGGGGTGTTGAAGCCGACGAGCCCGTCGGGCAGGCGCTCGCTGCCGGGCACCAGGCGCAGGATCCCGTTCGCCGTGGCCGCGTCGACCGCGACCAGGGGCACCCATGTGTTGAACGTGCGGGCGTCGCCGTCGACGAAGGTCGGCTCCCGGTGCATGGCCATGGCCGACGCCGGACCAGGGTTCTTCACGACGAACGTGGACACCACCACCCGGTGCCCGGTGAAGAGGGCGTCGAGCTTGCGGTCCCACATGGGCGCCAGGAGCTGCGCCGCCGTCCGCATGCTGGCCCGGTCGGCGAGCGTGAAGTCGATGACCAGGCCGTCGTCGTGTTGGGCGTGCAGCGCGCGCTGGCCGCGGCGGAGGTCGTCGACCTCACCTGCGTCCAGGAACGGGACGACGACGTAGCCGACCCGGGCCAGCTCGGCGTCGGCGGCCGGATCGACCAGGACCTGGCCTCCGGGGTGGTGGGCGTCGGCGCCTCGACCGCTCACGAAGCTCCCACCACCGTCACCGCCTCGGACGCCTCCACCCGCCACGTGAAGTCCGCGGTGAAGGTGGGCATGCCGTTGGTGTTCGGGTGGCCGATGAGCACCTCGTGCCAGGTCTCTGCCATCACCACGTCCTCACGGTCGTCGACCGCGGCCAGCACCAGGTCGAAGCTGCCGGAGACCTCGTGGCGGTGGAGGGTGCACCGGTAGCGGTACCGGCCCGGCTGGGCCAGCACCCCTCCCGCGGGCTCGACCGTCTTCAGGAAGAAGCTGCGGATGTTGCGGTCCTCGCGGGTGGTCACCTGCGAGCGGTCCTCCGGGATGGCCCGGTACGACAGTTCGAGGCGGGCGTGCGGTGCGGGCTCGTCCACTTGGAGCACCCCTTCGAACTCGAGCGAACCACCGACGCTGATCTTGCGCTGCCGGACCCTGAGCTGCTCGAGGGTGATCCCGCTCGTGGCGTCGTGGACCCCGGCCGCCCAGCCCTCTCCGGCATGGGTGCCGACGAGATCGGTGACCGGGCCGTCGGCGACCACCTTCCCGTGCTCGAGGCGCACCACCCGCCCACAGGTCTGCTCGATCAGCTGCATCTCGTGGGACACGAACAACACCGTGTCACCGCTGCGGCGCCGCCGCTCGATGGCGGCGAGCGCCTCCCGGCGAAACGCCTCGTCGCCCACGGCGAGAAGCTCGTCGACGAGCAGGATGCGACCGGGGCAGTGGATGGCGACGGCGAAGCCGAGCCGGGCGAGCATCCCCGACGAGTACTGGTGGACCTGGGCATCGATCGCCGGGCCCACGCCGGCGAAGTCGATGATCCGGTCGAGGTCGGTCTCCGCCTCCGCCGCCGACATGCCCATCAACCGGCACCGGACCCGGACGTTCTCCCGCCCGGTCATGTGGGGGTGCATGCCGGAGCCGAAGTCGAGCATCGGCACCACGCGCTCGGCCACCTCGACCCGCCCCGCATCGGCGCGCGTGAGGTTGGCCACGACCCGCAGCAGCGTCGACTTGCCCGCGCCGTTCGGGCCGATGAGACCGAGCGCCTCCCCCGCGCCCACCTCGAGGTCCAGGCCGTCGAGGGCCAACAGGTCGTGCAGGCCACCAGCACCCCACGCGCCCGGAACGGCGGCGCGCATGGCCGCCCGGGCTCGTCCCGTCCGGTACGCCTTGGTCACCCCCTCCAGCCGGATCACGGGGCGACCGCTGACGCCGCCGCCGACGATCCGGTTCCGAGCGGACGACCCATCGGTGACCTCGGGCTCGACGTGCCACTCGGGCTCGATCGCCAGGTAGGACCAGGCCAGCCCGTCGCCGGTCATCCGCAGGTCGGCCTCGCCGACGTCGGACACGTCGGTGCCCTCGGCCAGCTGGAGCGCGACGCGCAGGTCGAGGTTCTTCCAGCCGAACGGTGCGCTGACGCCCGTGAGGCGGTAGGTCCCCCGCTTGGCCAGGCCGGGGACCTTGTCCGACGCGACGACGTGGACGAGATCAGGGTTCAGCGTCGGGATCGTGAGGTCGACCGACACGCGCGGCTGGCGTACCGGGCGGACGACCTCGACCTCCGCGGCGACCTCGAGCCGGCCCCAGGGATCCACGCGAGGACTGATGTCGTAGCTCCGGATCCGGATGGGACGGTCGGCTCCGGCCCGGGCGCTCGAGGGCTTCTGCTTGAGGTAGCGAGCCACCACCTCGGTGGTCGGCCCGTCGTCGACGACCACCCCCTCCTCGAGGCGCACCGTCCGCTCGCACATCAGCGACACAAGGCGCATCTCGTGCGAGACGAACAGCAGCGTGGCGCCTGCTTCGATCATGGACGCCACCCGGTTGAGGCAGCGGGTCTGGAAGTCCGGGTCGCCGACGGCCAGCACCTCGTCGATCACCAGGACGTCGACGGGGAACTGGGTGGCCAGCGCGAAGGCGAGCCGGGCCCGCATGCCCACCGAGTACTTCTTCATCGGGGTGTCCATCGCGTCCTCCACGTCGGCGAAGGCCGCGATGTCGCCGAGCGCCGGTTCCAGCTCGGACCGGTGGATCCCCCGCACCACGGCGGCGCAGCGGACGTTCTCCCATCCGGTGAGCTCGGGGTGGAACCCGACCCCGAGCTCGATCATCGCCCCGATGTGTCCCCGGCAGCTGACCTGGCCCCGGGTGGCCTGGGTCACCCCGGCGACCAGCCGCAGCACGGTGGACTTGCCGGCGCCGTTCGGGCCGATCAGCCCCACCGCCTCACCTCGGCCGACCGTGAGGTCGACGCGATCGAGCGCCACGTGCGGGGCCCGGGGTCGGTCCGGCAGCGAGGGGACGAGCGACCGCCATCGCAACCCGCGCCCGGCACGGTCGTACACCTTGGTGACGTCGACCAGCTCCACCACCGGCGGGCGGCCGGGACGATCAGACGACATCGGTGAGCCGGGACTCCACGGCACGGGTGTAGGACACGGCCGCCACCAGCAGGACCAGGCCGATCGTGAACTGGACGGCGAGCAGCCCCAGGGCCGGCACCCGTCCGTGCAGCACCGCGTCACGGAAGCCCTCGAGGGCGACGGCCACCGGGCTCACGCTCCCCGACCAGCGCAGCGCCGGCGGCAGCGCGCTCGCCGGGTACATCACCGGCGAGGCGAAGAAGCCCACGCGGACCACCAGCTGGACCAGGTGGGGCACGTCTCGGATGAAGGCGGCGAGCACGGCGACCACCACGCTCAGCGCGGCGGCCCACACCACCAGCACCAGCAGCGGCACCACGGCGAGCACCACGGTCCACGAGATCGCCACCCCCTGGACCGGGAGCACGACGGCCACCGTGAGCAGGCCGATCCCGAGGTCGGCGAGCGAGGCACCGACGATCGAGAGGGGGATCGCCTCCTTCGGGAAGTACACCTTGGTGATCAGGTCGGCGGAGTAGATGAGGCTCGACGCGGCGCCGCCGAGCGCCCCCGCGAAGAAGGTCCACAGGACCAACCCCGACCAGGCCATGCTCAGGTACGGCGTCCCGTCCCCGGTCACGTTGAAGCTCTGGGTGAGCACGATGCCGTACACCACCAGGATGGAGATGGGGGTGATGAGCGCCCACGCCAGATCCAGCACGCTCTGGCGGTAGCGGGACCGCAGCTCACGGGGCGTCAGGACGCGGACGAGCTCCAGCGTCCAACGGTTGCGGTCCGCGAAGCCCCTCGACGCCGGTGAGCCCGGCTCCTCCGAGGCCGCCCGGTCGGGAATCGCAGCAGCGGCCGAGGTGGCTGGGGGATGATCGAGGGTGCCCTCACTCACGACGAGGCTCCAGGACCGGGGACGGGGCCACGAGATGGTATCAGCCGGTCACAGCAGCCCTCTGGCCGGAAGGCCGTCCTCGGTGAACGTGGGGCGGCTCTCCGGTACGCTTGGCGGACCGATGTCGTCCGGTCCTCGGACCATCGGGAGGGAGGTGCCCGGGGTGAGGTCGAAGATCGCTGGCTTGCTCGGGTCGCGCCTGGGCTCCCGTGACGTCGTGGACCCCGCACCGTCCGACGTCGGACAGGTGAGCGCGGCGCCGCTCGAGGTGCTGGTGAAGCAGGGGCCGCAGTGGTGGCGAACCGTGCTCTCCGGTGCACCCACACCGCCGCAGGACCTCGCCGAGCTCCTGCCCGCGGGTCCGTGCCCAACGCCCGACCACCTCCGACCGATCACCCCGCTCCCACCCGACCAGCTCGTGACCCCGGCATGGGGCTTCGCCGCCGAAGCCACCGCCGACGGGTGGCTGGTCGAGGACCGGGGCGGACGGCAGGCGTTGCTCGACGCCGACGACCTCCGGTTGCTCGGCTCCACGTCGTGCACAACCAGGGTCGACGCCCTGGTGACCTCGGGGGCCATCGCCGACGTCGCGTCCCGGGCCGCCCGCCTGGTGTCGCTGGGGCTGCTGCACGTCGGTGCCGGCCCATCGCGGGCGGCGCCGAGCCCGGCGCCCGACGAGGCGCCCGCCCCCACCCCGCAGCCGACGGTGACCGCCACCGGAGGCCCGGAGCCGGGAGGTCCGCCGGGGCGGATCCCCGTCTACGCCATCTGGCACCCGGAGGTCGGGCCGCTGCTGGCGCTCGGCATGCTCACCGCTTCCGCCCGCCACCACGCCGGTGGGGCCCTCAACGAGACCTACGAGATCCGCCGACCCGAGACGGCCGCCTCGTTCCTGGCCGACCTGGCCACGCGTCGTGGCCCGGCCGTGCTGCTGTGCAGCGACTACGTGTGGTCGCTCGAGGCGAACCTCGAGGCGGCCCGCCGAGCTCGGGCCCTCAACCCCGACCTCGTCGTGATCCACGGAGGTCCGTCGAGCCCTCGGTACGAAGGCGAGGCCGAGGCATTTCTGACCGAGCACGCCGACATCGCCCACGTCCTCACCCGCGGCGAGGGCGAGCACATGGTCTGCGAGCTGCTGGTCGCCCTGACCCCCACGCTCCCCGCCCTCGATCCGGACGTCCTCGGCGAGATCACCGGGCTCACCTTCCGCCATCCGCAGACCGGAGCGGTGATCCGCACCGACGACCGTCCCCGCATCACCGACCTCGACGCGCTCCCATCGCCGTACCTCACCGGCGAGTTCGACCACATCGACGGCGAGTCGTGGAACACCTGCCTCTCGGTCGAGACGAACCGGGGTTGTCCCTACAGCTGCTCGTTCTGCGACTGGGGCTCCTCGACCCTGTCGAGGATCCGCAAGTTCGGCCTCGACCGCGTCTCGCGAGAGGTCGAGTGGGCGGCCGCTCGGGGCGTGAGCGCCATCAACCTGCCCGATGCCAACTTCGGCATCATGTCCCGGGACGTGGAGACCGCCTCGCGCATCGCCGAGGTCAAGCACCGCACGGGCTTCCCGAAGGTCCTGGTCTTCTATCCCGCGAAGAACACCACGAAGCACTTCGTGCAGATCATGGACATCCTCGGCGAGGCCGCCATCTCCTCGGCCGCCTCGCTCTCGCTGCAGACCACGGACGAGCAGACCTTGGAGGCACTGCACCGGTCGAACATCGGCACCGACCACTTCGTCGCCCTGGCGGCCGACTACCGCCGCCGGCTCCACCCGCTCCAGGGAGACCTGCTCCTCGGCATCCCGGGCCAGACCTACGACTCGTACCGCCGGGACCTCCAGTTCATGCTCGACCAGGAGATCCTGGTGCGGACCTGGCCGGTGCAGATCCTCCCCAACGCCCCGATGAACGACCCCGTCTACCGAGAGGAGCACCAGATCCGCTCCGACGCGGACAACCTGATCCGGTCGACGTCCACCTTCACCGAGGCCGACCGGGCCCGCATGGTCCAGCTCCGCAAGATCGACATCATCTGCGAGCGCATGGGCCTGCTCCGCCACATCCTGCGCTTCGTCCAGTGGGACCACGGCATCGAGGCCACCCGGGTCATGGACCACCTGCTCGACCTCTCCCACGACGATCCCGAACGGTTCCCGCACCTCAGCTGGACCCTGAACAACTTCGACCTCCACGCCATGGCCCCGGCCGGGTGGCGCAGCTTCTACGACGAGGTCGGCCAGATGCTGCAGGCGGACCTCGACGTCCCGGCATCGTCGGCCCTCTCCGCGGTGATCGAGCTGAACCGGTTCCTGATGCCCGCGCTGGGCCGTACCTTTCCCGACTCCCTGACCCTCGCCCACGACTACCCCAGCTACTACTTCGAGGCCACCCGCGGCCTGTTCGCATCAGGCCACCCAACCACTCCCACGAAGCCGCTCGCCGAGTACGGCAGCGCCCGGTTCGAGGTCGAGGGCGATCCGCTCGCCCTCTGCGACAACACCCTGACCTTCGTCGGCGACAGCCGCAACGAACGACACCAGGGCGAGTTCCAGATCGGCTCCTCCACCGCCTACGAGCTCCAGTCGCCCCTCGTCCGCCTGTTGCCCGGTTCGGTGGCAGCGGGTCTGCGCGGCCCCGCTCGTTCCCACGACCCCGCGTTCGACCCGGCTCGCAGCTTCGATCAGGACGCGCCCCTGCCCGATGGCGGCGTGACCCGGGCCGGGCCGACGCCTGTCACGATCGGGGGCCAGCGGTGACGGCCGCACAGCCGGCACCGATCCTCGGCTCCGGTGGGTACGCCGTGCTCGACGACGTCCTGACCGCTCGCCAGATCCGACGGATCCGGCGGTTCCTGCGGTCGTTCGACCTGGCCGAGGACCACGGCTTCTTCGCGTCGCCGACCCACGCCCACGGCACCGCCGCTCAGACCTTCGACCGCAAGGTCAAGCGCCTGCTCTCCCGGCGCCTCGCTGCCGCGGTGCCGGGATACCGGCCCTTCATGGTGGCGGTCACGTCGAAGGGCGCGAGCAGCGCGCAAGCCATCAAGTACCACCAGGACTGGACCTACACCGACGAACGGGATCACCGTCCGGTCTTCCTGTGGTGCCCGCTGGTGGACGTCGACGCGGGCAACGGCGCGCTCCACGTGGTGCCTGGAAGCCACCAGTGGAGCTCGGCGATCCGCCCCAGCCGGCGGATCCAGGTCACCGAGCAGGTGCAGGACCTGCTCGAGGCGCGCGGCGTGGCCGTACCGATGAGGGCGGGCCAGGCGCTCGCATTCGACCCCGCCCTGTGCCACGGCTCGCCCCCGAACCCGACCCCCACGCCCCGGCCGGCGATCACGATCGCGTTCGCCCCGATCGGAGCCCAGCTGGTGCACTTCCACCTCGACGACGACGATCGGCTCGCCGGCTTCGCGGTCGACGATGCCTTCTTCACCACGAACCCCTACGGCACCGAGCCCGTCGGCCGGCCGCCGATCGAGCCCTGGGGCACGGTGCTGACCGCCGACGAACTCCTCGCCGGACTGCGGGCCCCCGAGCACCACGACACGAGGTCGACGCGATGACCGACCAGGCACCGATCTCGTTCGTCGCTCGCGACCAAGGCCGATGGTGGCTCACGCCGGTCCCCCGCCAGGACCCGGTCGAGGTGCAGTTCGACGAGCTCCTCGACCTCGTCGGTCCCACCACCGCGACCCCCCGGCCCGACGCGACACCGCTCGCTCCCGACGCGGTGGTGGGACCGGTGTGGACCTTCGTCGGGCGGCCCGGCCCGGGCGGTCTCGTGGTGCGCACGACGGACCACGACCTCGTGCTGGATCGCCACGATCTCCGCCTGGTCGACCTGTTGACCGGTCCGACGCGGGTTGCCGACGTCGTGGCCCACCCCGATGCCGGCTCCGTCGGCGACGTCCCCGGCCGCCTCGCCCACCTGGTGGCCATCGGCGCCGCCACCCTCGTTGCCACCCCAGCCATCGACGAGCCGGCCACGGAGTCCGCACCGGAGCCGGCCCCCGCCACGGAGCCCAGAGCGCGGCCCAAGCCGGCCGGCTGGCTGTCGCGCCTGGCCGCGAAGCGCCACCCCCGAGACGGCGGCGGCCCCACTCCTGATCCGTTGCAACAACCCGAAGCAGCGCAGCCAGCCGCCGAGCCACCGGCGGAGGCGGAGCCGAGCGCGCTCATCGGCCCGTCGGGCGGACCGGTCCCGGCCGGCCCCCCGGGCCGCATCCCCGTGTACGCCATCTGGCATCCCGAGACCGGGCCCCTCCTCGCGCTGGGCATGCTCACCGCGGCCGCCCGCCACCTCCGCGACGGGGCGCTCAACGAGGTCTACGAGATCCGTCGACCGGAGACGGCGGCGTCGTTCCTCGCCGACCAGGCCGAGCGCCCCGGACCGGCCGTGCTGCTCTGCAGCGACTACGTGTGGACCCTCGAGGCGAACCTCGAGGCCGCCCGCGCCGGATTGGCGCTGAACCCCGACCTGGTGGTGATCCACGGGGGGCCGTCGAGCCCGAAGTTCCCGGGCGATGCCGAGCGCTTCATCGCCGAGCACGGCGAGGTCGCCCACGTCCTCACCCGGGGCGAGGGGGAGCACATGGTCTGCGAGCTCCTGGCCGCCGTGGGGCCAACCCTGCCCGAGCTCGATCCCGAGGTGCTGGCGTCGATCGACGGCATCACGTTCCGGGATCCTCGCTCCGGCGCCGTCGTCCGCACCGAGGACCGCAGTCGCATCACCGACCTCGACTCGCTCCCCTCGCCCTACCTCACCGGCGAGTTCGACCACATCCCGATCGACGGCTGGCGGTTCTGCCTCTCCGTGGAGACGAACCGAGGGTGCCCGTACAGCTGCAGCTACTGCGACTGGGGCTCGTCCACGCTGTCGCGCATCCGCAAGTTCTCCCTCGAGCGCGTGCACGCCGAGATCGAGTGGGCCGCCGACCGGGGCGCCCAGTCGATCAACCTCCCCGACGCCAACTTCGGCATCATGTCCCGAGACGTCGAGACCGCGTCACGGATCGCCGAGACCCGACGCACCAAGGGCTTCCCGCTCCTGCTCAGCTTCTACCCGGCCAAGAACACCACCAAGCACCTGGTCCGGATCATGGACGTCCTCGTGGAGGGAGGCGTCGGCACGACGGCCTCCATCTCCCTGCAGACCACCGACGAGGAGACGCTCAAGGCCATCGACCGCGACAACATCTCCACGGCGCACTACGTCGCCCTCGCCGCCAGCTACCGACGGCGAGGCTTCCCCATCCAGGGCGACCTGCTCATCGGGCTGCCGGGCCAGACCTACGACTCCTATCGCCGGGATCTGCAGTTCAACTTCGATCACGAGATCCAGGCTCGGACCTGGCAGCTCAAGATCCTCCCGAACGCCCCGATGAACGACCCCGAGTACCGGGAGCGGTTCCAGATCCGGTCCGACGACCAGCACCGGGTGCGATCCACGTCGACCTTCACCGAAGCCGACCGCATCCGTATGCAGCGCCTGCGCGACCTCGACATCGTCGCCGAGCGCCTCGGCGTCTTCCGCCACGTCCTTCGCTGGATGCAGTGGGATCACGGTCTCCAGGAGTCCGTGGTGCTCGACCGGATCCTCGACATCACCTACGACGACCCGCTGCGCTACCCCCACCTCACCTGGATCACGTGCTACTTCGAGCGTCACGCCACCGCTCCCGCCGGGTGGGATGCGGTGTACCGCGAGCTTCGTGACCTGATGGTGCGCGAGCTCGGCGTCGATCCGTCGTCGGCGATGGACGCCGTCTTGCACCTCAACCGGTTCCTGATGCCCGAGCCCGGGCGCACCTTCCCCGCCACCACCGACCTCGAGCACGACTACGTGTCGTACCACCGCGACGCCACCCGCTCCCTCTACGTCGACGGCCACGCCACCGGTCCCGAGCGGCCGCTGCATTCCTACGGCCCGGCGTCGTTCACGGTGGAGTCCGACCCCCTCGGCCTGTGCTCGGAGGGCCTGCGGTTCCCCCGGCACGGTGAAGGCGACGAGATGGAGAGCGACTTCTCGATCGGCGCCAACTCCGCCCACGAACTGCTGTCACCGCTCGTGCGGCTCGTACCGCACCTGCTGACGGCCGGGATCACCGTGCACGATCTGAGCCCCGACGCGCCGAGCGCCCAAGGGCTCCTGCTCGCCGACGAGGCGGAGCCGGCGGCAGGCACCCGGGTGGCGGTGTCGCTCAGCCCCTCGCCCTGAGGCCCTGAGCGGAGATCAGGAGCCGACGTGCGCCGGGGTGGCGGCGCGGGCGGCCTCGAGCTCCTTGCAGGGCCCGCACAGCAAGGTGACGTTGCCCGTCCAGCGGTCCGGCCCGGGGATCTCGAGATCGGTCGAGCCGCACCGGTGGCACCACGCCTTGGCGGCGTTGGGCGCGCCCCGTGGGGCTGCCTCCGCCTCGACGGCGCGACCTTCGGCCACCAGCCGGTCCAGGTCTTCGTCGGTGAGCTCCCGGTACTCGAACCAGTCGACGGGGCCGACGCGCTGGGAGTCCAGCGGTGGCTTCCAGAGGGTGAACGGGTTGTTGTCCACCCAGAACTCGTCACCGATGCGATAAGCGTCGACGTGACCCGAACCGTCTCCGAAGAAGTGCAGGTGTTCGGCCTCCTGCGGGATGAGGTCGGAGATGGCGACGAGGCGGGGCTCCTCGGTGCGGTTGGGGAGCGAGAAGTGGAGCGTGGCGTGGTTGAACACCACGGCCTCTCCCGCCTTCAACGGCACCGGGACCGCGTGACGATCGATGATGCGCCGCGTCACCTGGCCGAAGGGGAACGGGAACGACTGGATGCCGCGAAGGGTGGGGATCCAGTCGTGGCTGCCGGGAACCATCCACAGCTGGCCGTTGTGCTCGTCGACATCGCACAGCGCGACCCAGATCTCAGCCGAACGGTGTTCGCGCTCGTCGACCAGCGACAGGTCCTGGTGCAGGCCGAAGCCGCTGTAGCCGCCGGGCCACTTCACGAGGTAGTTCGACGGCAGCGCCCGCTGGCGGTCGAACGTGGCCTCGAGCCTCGGGGCGAAGACGGCGGAGATCGCCTCGTGGGTGGCGGCCTTGTACTCGGCGTCGTAGGTGTGGAACGTGGAGATGCACGCCCGCTCCGGATCGCCCGGGGCACGACCCAACCGGGCGTAGGCGTCCACCAGGGTCTGCACCTCGTCGGCATCGAGGAACGGGAGCACCGCATACCCGTCGGCTTCGAAGGTGGCTTGGAGCTCGAGGTCGTGGAATGTAGGCCGCACGGACATCTCCTCCTTGGGACTGCTCCATGATAGGCGAAACGGACGTTGCGGGTAGCTTCAGCCGGGCATGGCGTCCCATCCCGCCATCCGCGCGCTCTGCGCCAGCCACCGGCGGCGTCGCTCCGCGGCGGGCAGTCGCCGCGACCACCGAGCGATCGACCGCACCAGCGCGGACCGGTCCGGGTCGACCACCGTGGCCACCAGGACCGCCATGGGCTCCTCGCCGTCGTTCCAGATCACGTGGGGGTGGGCCTCGTCCACCACGACGGGGACCGCCATGGGCAGGGCGACGGCGTGATCGGCGAACCGGATGCCGGCGGGGCACACCGGCTGGCTGAGTCCGACCAGCAGGCGGAGCGCGCCGGGCACCGCGCCCACGCGAGGCCCGATCGCCGTGCGGCCGGCCACCACCCAGATCTCGGCGTCGATCAACCCGGGACGGTCGAGCACCAGCCGGCGGGTGGCCGGGAACCACCGTGCGGCCTCGGGGTCCGACAGGGACAGGACGCCCCAACGACCGGTCACCGGGGCCTCGTGCGGCGCGTCGATCCACGGCAGGTGCGACGGGCGATCACCGGCGAGGGCAGGCCCCCGCAGCTCCTCGCGAGCCACCGAGCTCCCGCCGACCACCTCCCGGGACCAGGGCACCACCTCGGGTGGGCGCTCCGACGGCCCCCCGGGCCCGACGCGCCGGAGCAGGACGCGCGTGACCGGATCGACGACCAGCGCCGGTCGAGCCTCGTCGAGGGCGCACGGCTCACCCAACGCCACGGTGGGCACGATCGGCCGGTCGACGTCGGGTACGAGCTCGGCCACCGACGTGGGCTCCACGTCTCGCTCGTCGACCTCGAACTCCTCGATCAGCTCGGCCTCGGGCGGGACGCGATGGCGCAGCGATCGCGGTGAGTGTCGCAGGTAGAACTCCTCGTCGACGACGTACAGCCGGCGGCGGACCCGGTCCATCGCCTCGACGTGGACGATCTCGGCACCTCTCGGCACCACCACCACCGCGAGCGCGAGGCGGACGCGACCGCTGCGGTTGGGTGGCGAGTGGTGGACGGTCCGCGTGTCGTAGGCGAGCGCATCCCCCGCCCGGCAGGGGAACGGCACGGACCCCTCGGCCAGGACCTGGAGGTACGGGCGGTACCAGTCCGGGGTGTTCGACCCTGCCGGCGACGTTGCGAGGCGGTGGCTTCCCGGCACCACGTGGAGGCAGCCGTTGTCGATCTCGGGGCTCGTGTCGATGGTGGGCACCCACACGGTGAGCGCCCGGTGCCGCCGTTCGTCGACGTAGGAGCGGTCGTCGTGGGGCTCCATCCCACTGCTGTCGCCCACGTCCTTGACGACCAGGGTCGCGAAGCAGATGCGGTGATCGGCGAAGACCCGCTCGATGACCGGGTCCAGCAGCTCGCGAGCCAGCGTGGTGGTCTCGGCCACCAGGCTGCGGTCCGCCGCCGCGAAGTCCGGGGCGAAGGCCGGTCCCTCCGTCGCGGAGCGCGCCCGGTGCAGCACCTCGATCCGGGCGAGGTCGTCGGGGCCGAGGGCAGGGAAGCCGACGATCCCGTCGTGGACGAACCGGGACTGCATCTCGGGGTCGCGGAACGTCGCCGGCGCCCCGTCGGGGGCGTGCTCGACTCCGGCGACGGCCATGGGGCGATCGTACCTTCGGCCCCGAACCGGCTACCTGCCCGGCAGCACGGCGATCGCCAGGTCGATCCGCTCCGCGCCGTCGACCACCCGGCCGGCGCTCCGCACGGACCGGACCGTCCACGGGTGGTCGTGGCTGCCGAACCGGATCGAGGTCTCGACGACCGGGGGACGCTCCACGATCGCGGCGGATCCGAGGGGCGGACCGAGGTGGGCCTCGAAGATGCTCACCAGGTCCTGGGCGCCACGGCCCCGCCACCCGCCGGGCTCGAACGCAGCAGCCCAGGTCGGCGCATCGACGTGGGCGATCAGGGCGTCGTCGATCGTGACCCGGATGGGCTCGCGGCCCGATCGGGCGGCCAGCTGGTCCACCTCGGCATCGAAGGCGCTCCGGTCGGACCGGCGAGGCACCCCGATCGGCACCGAGGTGGGCTCGGAACGGGTCGCCACCAGCCGTCGGAGCTTGGCGATCTCCTGCTCCCACACCGGGCGGTTCCGCCCGAGGCGGTCCAGCAGCGAGACCTCCTCGCGCTCGCGGGTGCGGAGCAGTTGGTCCAGCCGACCCGGCTCGAGGCGGGTGAGGTCGAATCGAGGCGGGCTCTCCACGGGGATGACGTGGACGTCGATGTCGAGCGCATCGGCCTCGGTGAGCACCAGGCCGAGCTCGTGGGAGTTCTGCGGCATGTGGCAGAAGTTCCACACGACCGAGCCGCCGTAGGAGGCGGTCAGCTCGACGAAGCGCCGCAGGTTCCGGCGCACCTGCGCCCCGTCGGCGCCGGTGCGGATGGCTTCGATCGTGGCGTCGGTGGCCCCGTCGATGGACACGTGCACGTCCATGCGCAACGCCCGCGCCCACCGCTCTACGGCGTCGTTCCACCGGGTCCCGTTGGTCACCACGGTGACGTGGGCGTCGCAACCCAGCTCGATCATCAGGTCCCACGTGCGCTGGGCCTCCCGGGCGAGGAACGGTTCGCCGCCCTTGAAGATCACCGACTCCACCGCGGGGAGCAGCTCGCGTAGCTCCTCGAAGAAGGCGTCGTCGTACGGCGAGCGCAACGGCGGTCGATGCTCGCGCTGGCTGCGGATGCTGGAGGAGAGGTCGCCGTTGCACATCTCACAGGTGAGGTTGCACGTGTTCGACAGCGCGAGGTCGAGGTGCTTCGGCAGCGGGAGGTCTCGGACGTGCAGGTACCGGTCGAAGTCGGCCGCCACGGAGGCGGCACGCTCGCCGGCGGCGATGGCCAGCCCGCAGCTCTGGCAGCCGAGGGAGTAGTCGTCGGCGTCGACCGCTTGGCGGAGCCGGGCCATCGCCGGGCCGTTCCAGATCTCGCGCAGGCTCTGGCGACCGGGACCGGCTCCGGTGCGGAGCGTCAGGTCGTTGTTGCGGCAGCAGGCCTGGACGGCTCCCGACGGCGACAGGTAGAGCGCGGCGTGCGGGGCGCCGCACCCGGTGGCGGTGCCCACGTCCGCAGGAGGACGACCGTCGGTGGTCTCGCTCACGACGACGAGCCGGTCGGATCGGCGGTTGCGTCCGGAGGCGTCGGGCGCGCGGCCAGCCGCCACCACGCGCCACCGTCGGGATCGGCGCCGCTGATCATCCGGACCTCGGTCCCGCCGTCGCCGGCGCCGAAGCCCAGGACGCGGTCACCCGACTCCGGCGCGTGCACGAGGTAGTGGGACGCATCCAGGCGACCGTACGCGGACTGCAGCCAGAGGAAGAGCTCGTCGATGCCGAGGCCGGCCATCCGGTCGAGGTTGATGCCGGCCACGGCGTCGGCATCGACGTCACCGATCCGCCCGTCGGCATCGACCCGCAAGCGGCCCACGCCGGCCTGGCCCGACCACCGGGCGAGCTCCTCCTCGGCGGCGACGGGGGTCGGGTTGGCGGGGATCGGCAACGTCGGGGGTCGCCGGAGGGCGGGAAGGTGGACGGGGATCTCGCTCTTGTCGAGCGGCTCGGCGAGCGCGTGGCGGAGCCGGTGGAGCTGGTCGCGCCACACCGCCAGGTTGCGGTCGAGCAGCACCTCCATGCGCTGGTCGCTCCCGGCCAGCGCATCCACCACCTCGGCCAACTGCGGGGCCGAGAGGTGGTAGAGGCTGAAGCGGATAGGGCTCACCACGGTGTTGACGTACACGGACAGGTCGCGCTGCTCGGCGAACACGAGGAAGTCGGGCAGCTCCGACCAGTTCTCGACCATGAGGCAGAACGTGAGCGACAGGTCGGTCCCGTGCCGTTCGACGTGGTCCTGGAACCGGTCGAGGTTGGTAAGGATGGTCCCCAGGTCGGCACCGCTTCGGATCCGCTCGACGGTGGGGGCCGTCACGCCGTCCATGGACACCGCGATCGACATCGGCACCTCGGCCAGGACGTCGGCCACACGCGCCGTGTACACCGTGCCGTTGGTGGTGACGTGGCAGGCAGGCCGCTCCGGCTGGTCCGCCATGAGCTCCCACACCCGGAGGTTCTCCTTGGCCAGGAACGGCTCACCCCCCAGGAACTTGGTGGTGTGAAGGTGAGCCAGCAGTGCCGGCAGTTGCTCGAAGAACTCGTCGCCGTAGGGCGAGCGCATCGGGGCCAACCCCTCCCGGCGGCGCCTGATCGTGGACGAGAACGCACCGTTGCACATCGCGCAGGCGAGGTTGCAGTCGGAGGAGAGCGTGAGCTCCAGGTGGACCGGCCAGTCGGCATCGGCACGGGGGGCGAGGTGGTCGTACACCCGCGCGTACATGGCGGCGTCCCCGGCAGACTCGCGCTGCCAGCGACACAACCCGCATCCGGGCGCCACCGCCCCGTCGTCGAACAGGGTCCGGAACCGCCGCTCGCGCTCGCTGCGCCAGAGGTCGATCAACGCGCCGTCGTGCACGTGGCCGATCGGGTCCCGCTTGTTGACGGTGCAGGCCGTGACCCAGCCCCGAGGATCCAGGTGGAGGCTCGTCCACGGGGCCTGGCACGACCGGGCGGGCGTGGTGACGGCGAGGCTCACGGCGGCGCTCAGCTCTCGATCGCCACGCGCCGCACGGGCTCGTCCACCGCGACGGCGCCCTGCACCGCGGCGTGATGGCCGGGCCGGAGGTGCACGAACCAGCGGTCCCCGCCCGGCTCGGGAGCGCGGCGGGCCCGGACCGTCTGGGGGCCGAGGTCGCCGTCGAGGTGCAGCACCCACTCCTCCCCGCCGTCACCTCGCCGCGAGCGGTTGGAGGCGACGACGGCGCCGTACCGGGCCCGCAGGGGCTCGATCCAGGTCTCCAGGGGGCGGCCGAGGACGGGACGGAGGTCGAGCCCGAACACGTCGGAGGCGTCGGGCTCGACCGCAACCAGCACCTGGTGGCTGTCGGCCAGGAAGGTGTGCACCGAGCTTCCCGCTGCCCAGGCACGCAGATCCTCGTCCGGGCCGGCCTGGTCGCCTCGCGGCGCGCCGCCGGATCGCGAGAGCTGCTCGGCGAGGAGGCGACGGAGCCGGTGCAGCTCTCGGTCCCAGACGGCCCGGTTCCTCGTGAGCGGGGCCACCGCACCCTGGGCCTCCAGCTCGGCGAGCACCGACCTCAGCTCGTCGGCCGGCATCAGCGCGAGGCTCGACGACGACGGGTCGGTCACCGTGTTGACGTAGACGTCGATGTCGGCCGCGTCGGCCCGCCGCAGCAGGCCGTGGAGGTCCCCCACGCTCTCGCGCATGAGGCAGGTGGCCAGGTCGACGGTGGTGCCGGGACGGGCCGCGGCGGTGAAGCGCGCCAGGTTCTCGATCACCGTGGAGAACGACGCACCGACCCTGATGGACTCGAAGACGGCGGCGGTCGAGCCCTCGATCGAGATGGTGACGTCGACGTCGAATCGGGTGAGGAACGACTCGACCCAGGGGGTCCAGATCGTGCCGTTGGTGGTGACGTGGATCCGGGGCCGACGGCCGAGGTCGTCGAGCATCGCAACGAGGGTCTTCGTCTCCTCGGCCAGGAACGGCTCGCCGCCCAGGAGCTCGATCCGCTCCACGTGCGCCAGGAACGGGCGGAGCTGGCCGAAGAACGCGTCGTCGTAGGGACGGGGCAGGGGCGGGAGGTGCTCGCGCTGGGCCCGGATGGCCGAGGACAGCTGGCCGGTGCACATCGTGCACTGGAGGTTGCAGCGGGTGCTGAGCTGGAGCTCGAGCTGGACGGGCCAGAGCGGGAGCGCGACGTCGGGCGCCACGAGGTGGTCGAACCGCCTCGCGTAGGTGGCCCCCCGCAGGTCGTCGAGCGAGCCCGCAGCGCAGGCATGGCACCCCGCCGAGAAGTCGCCGACGTCCAGCCGGTCCCGCAGCTCCTGCGCCGCCGTCCCCTGCCAGATCTCCTCGAGCGACTGCTGGGGGTAGCGGCCGAGGAGGAACCACGAGTTCTGGCAGCACGCCCGCACGTCCCCATGGGGGTCGAGGTGCAGGGAGGTGGAGGGCGCCAGGCACGCGGGGCGGCGCCGGGCGGTCATGGGTGGCTGGTCCAGGCGGCCGCTTCGACGGGGTGCGGGCAGCTGCCAGGCCGGAGCAGTGCATCGATCTCCTGCTCGGACGGCAGGGTGCCCTCGTCGGACTCCTCACCCAGGAGGTCGGCCTCGTCGGGCTCGGCCCACCCCCCCCAGGGGGAGATCGTCCGGAGGAAGAAGTCGGGCTCGAGCGCGTAGGCGCGGGTGGTGCCCCCGGGCACCCACTTGTAGTAGCGGAGCGGCACCCCTCGTGGCGCCATGATCGCCAGAGCGGTGCGGCGTGGCTCCCGTGCGACGTTCGGGAAGCTGCAGTGCAGCAGGGCGTTGTCGAACATGAGCGCCTGGCCGGCACGCACCGGGATCGAGGTGAGGTGGTCCTCGATGAGGCGGTCGTGGCGGTCGGCGAACCAGTTGGGCCGACCACCGCCCCACGCGCCTCGTGGCACCAGGTGGGAGCGCTCCACCACGTGGAGCGTGCCGTTCTCCTCGGTGGCGTCGTTGATGGCGCACCACACCACGACCGACCGGTGCGTCCGCTCGTCGACGATCGAGGAGTGGTGGTGCAGCACCAGGCCGCCGTCGGGCCCCGGCCAGTTGATGGCGAAGTTGGTCATGATGGCCTGGTGGCCGGTCAGGACGTGATCCGTCTTCGGCTCGATCTCGGCCTGGATCGCGCCGGCGATCTCGGCCTTGGCCTCCAACGAGGTGGAGAAGAAGTCGGAGTCCCAGGTGGTGACCGCCTCGGGGTGGTGGTGCTCGCACGTGGCGTTCAGGCGGGCCACCTGATCCGGGTCGAGCAGGTCCACGACCACGTAGCCGACATCGCGGAACTGGGCTTCCAGCTCCGGGTCGACGAAGGTCGGGGGCGGTTCCGCGGGAGGGCTGTCGACCGGCACGGAGGACGCTGCCGGTGCCGGCCGGCGTCGGGGCCACCACGAGCGAGCCATCGCCCCATCGTAGACCCCACCCCTGGCATCGGCCATCGGCCGGCTCACCGGTCGGCTCGCCTCGGTCAGTCCTCGGCAGCGGGCCGTGTTGCCGCGAGGACCGCGGCCCAACCGGGCGATGCGGCCGGATCGGCGGCGTCGCCAGCGGGAGGCTCCAGCCGACGCACCGCCACGTGGTCGGACCCCACCAGGGACGCCCACCCCATGGTGGCGTCGAGCGATCCCACGTGGGGCGACCAGGCGAGGGTCACGTCGAGGTCGTAGCGACGGCCGACCGGCCAGCGGTAGGCGTCGAGCAGCGCCTGGTGGGCCGCTCGGGCGTGGTCGCGACGCTCGGGCACCCCGACGCGCTGGTCGGCGGGGGCCGGCCGCGCCGGCACGGCGATGCGGCGTCGGCGTTGCGGGGCCCGTCCTGGTACCAGGGCTGCGGGGCCGGTGTCGGCCACCGTGAGCCGCTCGACCGTGGCGTCCTCGGCGAGGAGCTGGCGGGCCATCTCGAACGCCAGGGCGCCACCGAACCCCCAGCCGGCCAGGTGGTAGGGCCCATCGGGCTGGATGCGCCGGACGTCGGCCAGGTAGCGCAGCGCCATGAGCTCGAGCCGCTCGAACGGTGAGGGCGTCCCGGCGAGGAGGGGGGACTCGAACCCCACGACCCGCCGACCGAGATGGGCGGCCAGGTCGATCTGGCCGAACGGGGAGCCGTCGAGGTCGTGGACGAGGAAGAGGGTCGGCACCGTCGGTGACCCCGCCGCGAGCGTCACCGTCACCGGTCGGCGGACGCTCCGGCCCCGATCTCGGCGGATGACCTCGGCCAGGTCGCCCACGGTGGGGAGCTCGATGAGCTCGGCGGCTCGGATCGGCACGCCGAAGCGGGATCTGACGTCGTCTGCGAGCCACGCCGAGCACTCCTCGGTGCAGCCGACGTCGACCAAGCGGTCGTCGATCCCGAGCGGCGTGAACTCGGTGAACTGCGCCAACGCGGCGAGGAGGTCGCGCTCGACGTCATCTCGCGCCAGCCGGGGGCAGCCGAGCTCGCGGGGCCGGGTCCCCGGACCCGGGCCCGGCGTCGACCAGATGCTCCCCGGCACGTCGGCCAGCGAGCCGGTGACGAGCCCCACGAACGCCGGGGGCGCACCCACCGCCGCCTCCACCGCCACGGGGTCGACCGCGGCACCGGCTTCCAGCGCGATCCAGGCGTGGACGGGGCCTCCGTCCCGAGCGGGAGCGGCCACGGCATCGGCGACGCCGGCAAGCGCCCGTAGGCGAGCCTCCACCTCCCAGAGGGCCGGTCCGCCGCCAGCGCCCGGCGCGGCGACCACGTGCGTGTCGGGGCCGAACGCCTCCCGGACCCCGGCCACCGACCGCGGGTCGAGCGTGGCCCCGTCGAGCACCACCGTCCGCTCGGCCGTGGGCACCGCTCCGGCATCGAGCGGCGGCAACCACCGCCCCAACAGGGCGGGCAGGTGCACCACCCTGGCATCGCACGCGAGCGCCTCCTGGACCACGCCGGCCAGGCCTCCGCTCGCGAGGTCGTAGGTGCGGACGGCGTCGCGGTCGTCCCCGAACGCCGAGCGGTCCGGGGGCGCTCCGGCTCCCGACCAGCACACCAGCACGACCCCGCCGGGACCAGGACCCACCGGGGGCACGGTGCCGGGTTCGGCCTCGCCGGAGGCGATCACGTCGCCCCGACGCGCTCGCCAGGCCGGCTGCCCGGGCGCACGTGCATCAGGTACCAGAGGTGGGTGACCCCGGAGGCGGCGATCACCATCGCCGACACCAGGATCAGGAGATCGCCCGACGGGACGAGCGGTGCCGACCGGCGATCGAGGTAGCGGAGCGCGAACCACAGGATCGTGACATCCATGGCCGCGAGGTGCACCAGCCCCTGGCGCCGGGTGCCGCCCTGCGGCCACGAGGCGAGCTCGACCACCAGGAGGACCACCGCCAAGATCCCGACCGCCAGCCCCAGCTTGGTGAGGGTGAACGCGCCCCTCGCGTAGATGAACTGGTCATCGGCCCGGGTCGAGGTGACGTCGAAGGCCACGGCCGCGCCGAGCAGGGTGATGGCCGCCGCCAGGGCACTCGAATGGGTGGCCTGGACCCAACCGGTACGCTGCGGCGCATCCTCCGTCTCCATGCCTTCGGAACCTTAGAGCGCGCGCCACGAGGTCGACCGTGGTCGCGGTCAGGCGGCTCGGACCTCGGCTTGCCGGGCCGTCCCGCCCGCTCAAGCGAGGGATCGCCGTGACCGTGCTCGTCGTCGCCGCCCACCCCGACGACGAGGTGCTCGGCGCCGGCGCCACGATGGCACGGCTGGCCCGGGAGGGCCGAGCCGTCGAGACGCTCATCCTCGGCGAGGGGGTGACCTCCCGACTGGCCAGGCGGACCGATGCGGACCCGAACGCGCTCCACGCCCTGGTCGACGCGAGCGTCGAAGCCGCCGAGCGGCTCGGCACCTCGCCACCCACCCACGCCGGGCTCCCCGACAACCGGTTCGACCAGCTCGACCTGCTCGACGTGGTCAAGATCGTCGAAGAGCGCGTGGCCGCGGTGCAGCCGTCACTGGTGCTGACCCACCACGCCGGCGACCTCAACGTCGACCACCAGGTCACCGCCCGGGCCACCCTGGTGGCCACCAGGCCGCAGCCGGCGCACCCGGTCCGCACCGTCATGAGCTTCGAGGTCGTGTCGGCCACCGAGTGGGCCTTCACCACGGTGGCGCCGCCGTTCAACCCGTCGGTGTTCGTCGACGTCACCGACACGCTCGCCGTGAAGCTGCACGCGCTCGAGGCCTACGGCGAGGAGCTGCGCGACTTCCCCCACCCGAGGTCCCTGGAGGGCGTGACCGCGCAGGCCACGAGGTGGGGCACGGTCGTCGGGGTGCGCGCCGCCGAGGCGTTCCACCTGGTGCGCTCCATCCGTTGACCGGCACACCGCTCTGGGTGGCCTCGGGGGTCGCCGTGGTCGGTCTCGCCCACGTCTGGCTCTGGCGCGTCTGGCAGCCGGTCGACGACGCCCAGCACGCGACCGTTCGAGGGCGCCGAACCCCGGTCGCGAGGTGGGCACGGCACGTCGCGGCGCGGATCGACCTGCGATCGCGTGCCGGCACGGCGAGGCGAGCACTCAGATCCGCGGCCTCGGTCCTGGACCCGCTCCAGCGGCGGCTGGCGCGGCCGGAGCGGATCGCGTGCGCAGTCGGCGGACTCGTCTGGGGCGCTGCCCTGCTCCCCATGTTCCTCCGCCTCAGCCACGACCGGGCCGACGGGTTCCTCGCCAACGACTGGCTCCCCCACCTCGATGCCGCGGCCGACCTCACCTGGTGGCCACCTCGGGTGATCGCGCCGCACTTCGCGTTCCACGTCGGCACGCGGCTGCTCGATGCCCTGCTGCCCGGCACCGGCGTGCGGACCTCGGCCGCCATCATCGGGGCATCGGCTGCGGCGCTCACGGGCGTGGTGATCACCCGGTTCCTGCTCCGCCCGCTCGCCGGCGACCGACGACGCACCCCCGCGGCCGCGGCCCTCGCCGGCTCGCTCTGGCTCCTCTTCTCCGAGCTGCCCCAGGTGCTGGTGTTCCGGGCCGACTCGCTGCGCTTCGACCGTCTGAACGCGTCGTTCCACCAATGGGGGACGCCCACCAACGTGCTGGCCGAGCCGTTGCAGCTCGTGTGGCTCGTACTCGTCGTGCGGACGTTCTCCCGCTCAGAGCCGGGCCGCACGCTCCGGGTCCTCGTCGCCGTGCTGGGGGTCGTGACCGCGCTCACCCTCCCAGCGCTCACCCTCGCCATGCCGCTCGGTCTGGTCATCTGGCTGCTGCGGCGGAAGTCGCTCGCGCGGAGAGGCCGCGAAGCGGTGGCACTCGTGTGGGTCCCGCTCGGGCTCACCGCCGTCGTCCAGGTCGCGATCTCGGCCTTCTGGATGCCCACAGACCGCCGGGGGGGCGTGGCGCTGGTGTGGCTCGGCGGCTTGCGCCACGTCGACCTGTGGGGCCCGGGCCTGGGCGTGGCGGTGCTGCCGCTGCTGTGGGTCCTGGCGGGGCGGGGCAAGCTCCGCGGCGATCGCGAGCTCGCGCTCGTGGGGTGGTGCCTGGTGGTCGCCATGGCCGCCCTGCTCACCATCGCCGAGACGGGCGGGCGCAGCACCGAGGGCAACATCGGCCGGGTGGCCTACAGCGTGGCCTGGATCGCCTACCTGTACCTGGCCCGCTGGATGCTGGACCTGGCGACGGACTGGCGCTCGTTCCGGTCGTGGCCCCTGCGCCAGCGCATGGTCGCGCCGCTGCTCGTGGCCTACGCGCTGGTGTGCCTGGTGGGTGGCGCCGCGCTGTACCTCGAGCAGGTGGGCCTGGTGACCTTCACCGGCACGTCGATCTGAACCAGCCAGACAACGCCGACAGCCCTCGACGCTACGCTCGCAACCATGCCCGAGGACGACGCGCTGGACCGCTGGGTCCGGTCGACGCTCCACGGCTACCCGTGGTCGAGCCGCCGGGGCCTGAACCGGGTTCACCCAGCCGCCGAGACCGCTCTGGGCATCGCCGGGTGGGACGCCGCTCGAGCCGACGCCCGGGGCTGGGTGGCGGTGGAGCACGGTCCCTCCGGGCCCGCGGCGGTGGCACCCGTCCGGCACCGGGCCATGGAGTCCGAGGCCTTCGGGTTCGCGGTGGGATCGATCGACGCCGTCATCAGCCCGGCCGAGCAACCCGACCGACCCGGCGCCATCGGGCGGGTGCTGCGCCGCGTGCTCGAGCGCGCCGGTGCCACGATGGCCCTGCTGGTGCTCAAGGTCGACGCCGGCGACGTGGAGGCGCTCCAGGCCGCCCAGCAGGCCGGGTTCGCGGTCTGCGACGTAGCCCTCACGTCACTGGTCGACCGTCACGAGGTCGAGCAGGTGATCGCGCCACCGCCCGACGTCACCGTCGAGGTCCACCACCCGCCGTTCGGCGACGTGCTCACCCGGGCGGCGATCGAACGCCTCTCCACCCAGACCGCCACCTGGGACCTCAACCACTACCGCGCCGATCCCCGGGTGCCGCGGGACGCGATCGAGCGCTTCTACGGCCAGTGGATCCCGAACATCGGTTCCGGGTCCTGGTCCGACCACCTCGTGGTGGCTCGGCGCAGCCACGAGGTGGTCGCGGCGTACTCGGGCGTCATCGACCCGGTCCTCGACCGGGAGCTCGGGGTCAAGGTCCTGGCCGACACCTGGATCGTGTCCGATGGCTCGTCGCGCGGCGTCGCCCGCGCCATGCTGTCGGCCGGGGTGCACCAGCTCCCGCCCGGCGCCCGGTACACGGAGTGGGAGACCCAGGCCCGCAACGTCACCACCCAGCGGGCGGCCGACGCGGTCGGCTCGCACCCCATCCGTGCCTCGTACACGCTCCACGCCTGGCCTGGCGATGGTTGACGACCTGGCCGGCATCTCCGTGGTGGTGCCGATGCGAGACGCGGCGGGCCGGCTTCCGGCACTGCACGCGCGCCTGATGGAGGTGCTCCAGGCCCACCACCCGCGCCACGAGGTGATCTACGTCGACGATCGCAGCACCGATCACACGTGGTCCATGGTCGTGGACCTCGCCCGGGGCGACCCCTCGATCGTCGGGGTCCGCCTGGCCGAGGGCTCCGGTCAGGTCGCCGCCGTGCAGGCGGGCCTCCGCCGGGCCCGCCTCGACCTCGTCGCCATCATGGACGACGACCTCGAGATCGACCCGACCCACCTCGACGAGCTCGTGGAGGCGTTGGTGGACGGCATCGATCTCGTCAGCGCCCGTCGTGTTGGCCCGCGGCCGGTGCTGCGCCGCGTGGGCTCGGCGGTGGTCAACGCCCGGCTGCGATCGTGGGGCTACCCGTTCGAGGACGTGGGCTGCGCGTTCATGGTCATGCGTCGCACCGTGGCGGCCGACCTCGCCGCGCAGGGCCAGCGCATCCGCGACCACCGGTTCAAGCCCGCGGTGGTCCAGCGCGGGTACCGCACGACGGAGGTGCCCGTGCCGTCGCAGCGCACGGGTGGTTCGCACTTCGGCGTCGCTGCGCTGGCCGGATCGTGGTTCGGAGTCGAGGCAGCCACCCGCCCCACGGTGCTGCTCGGGCTTGCCTGGGTGGGGATGGCGGCCATGGCCGCGGCAGTGGTGGTCCTGCTGGCGGCGGTGCTGCGCGGCGAGGCGCTGGAGGCGCTCGCTGCCGTGGCCATCGGCTTGCTCGGCCTTGGACTGGTCGGCCTGGGCTTCGCCGGCAACCTGGTGATCCGGACGCTGGTCGAGCTCGAGCGCGACGAACCCGAGGTGGCGGAGACGACGCACCCGTCCCGCTGAGGCGAGCGCTGGAGCACGACCGCTGTGCGATCCGATGCCAACCCGTGACGGCCAAGGCGGGCCTGTGGTTGACTCCGGGTCGTGGGCGCCGTGGTCGATCTGGTGGTGCCGGTTCACAACGAGCAGGCGCAGCTCGCCTCCAGCGTGGAACACCTCCACCGCTTCCTCACGGACAGCTTCCCGTTCTCCTGGTGCATCAAGGTCGTAGACAACGCCTCGACCGACGGCACCTGGGCGATCGCGACCAGCTTGAGCGATCGCCTCGCAGGGGTCGAGGCGATGCGTCTGGAGGAGAAGGGCCGAGGACTCGCCCTGCGAACGGCGTGGATGTCCAGCGACGCCCAGATCGTCGCCTACACCGACGTCGACCTCTCCACCGACCTCGACGCTCTGCTGCCCCTCGTCGCCCCCCTCGTGTCGGGCCACTCCGACGTGGCCGTCGGGAGCCGCCTCGCGCCTGGAGCCA
Organism: uncultured Aquihabitans sp.; assembly: GCA_964542495.1. GTDB lineage: Bacteria > Actinomycetota > Acidimicrobiia > Acidimicrobiales > Iamiaceae > Aquihabitans. Next base: position 15,308 of record CAZIVZ010000001.1, on the reverse strand, counting down.
ACATCCGGCGCGGAGTGAAGCGGGAGGTGCTGTCGCGTTCGTACAACCTGCTGCTGCGTGCGGTGTTCGCGAACTCCTTCCACGACGCGCAGTGCGGGTTCAAGGCCGTCCGCGCCGACGTCGCCCGCCGACTCGTACCCGAGGTCCGCGACGACGAATGGTTCTTCGACACGGAACTCCTCCTGCTCGCCGAGCGCAACGGGCTCCGCATCCACGAGGTACCGGTCGATTGGACCGACGACCCCGAGAGCCGAGTCGAGCTGGCTCAAACCGTGCGGGACGACCTCCGCGGCTGCGTCCGGATGGCACGGCTCTTCGCGCGGGGCAGCGGGGTCATCGACCTCGGCACCGCACCTCGTGCCCCGTTCGCCGATCGGCAAGGCCGGCGGCGAGCGGTGTTCGCCGTGATCGGCCTCCTGAGCACGCTCGTGACCATGGGGATCTTCCTGCTGCTGCAATCGACCCTCGATGCCGGGGTCGCTGTGGTCATAGCACTTCTGGCCACATCTGGCGCGAACTCCTTCGCCCACCGTCGCTGGAGCTTCGGCCGGGTGGTGCCAGGGGGCCTGGTGCGCCACGCACTCATCTCCGCGGGGCTCACGCTGGTGGTGGTGCTGCTGTCTCTCGGTGCCGTGGTGGGGATCGATGCGGCCGGCGGCGACCTGACCGCCCAAGTGGCCGGTCTGGGGGTGGTCTGGAGCATCGTCGCCGTCGCCCGCTTCCGACTCTTCAGCCCGCCGACTCCGAAGTCGCAAGCCACGATCGAGGGCGCTCGCAGCGACTTCGGTGACGGCCTCGTGGACCCACGACGCTGACCGGCGGCGTCCGCTCGTGACGGCTGGGGCGCCAAGGTGCCACGGTAGGGTCTGGCGATGAGCCGGCTCGTGAGCAGGGTGGCGGTAGCGGTCTGTGCGGCCCTTGCGCTCACCACCGGCTGCAGCCCGGACGACCCCGTAGCCGCCCCGGACCGAGAAGTCGCCGTGCTCACTCGAGTCGCCCAGTTTGCCAACACGCTCACCGGGTTCACCACCAGCCCTGGCGACCGCGAGCTGCTGGTGGCCGATCGCCTCGGGGCCATCTGGCGGCTCGACCAGGGTCGATCGAGCACCGATCCTCCCGAGCTGGCCCCTGATCCCGTCCTGGACCTCACGGGCAAGGTGTCGTCCTCTCCCGGCGAGCGAGGCTTCTTCGGACTGCTCCTGAGCCCCGACGGCCGTTCGCTGATCGTGGACTACACAGCGCGGTCCGGCTCGGTGACGGTCGAGCAGTACCCGTACGAGCCGGGGAAGTCGATCGACCCGACGAGCGGACGTACGCTGTTCACGCTGACCGAACCCTCGTCCTGGCACCACGGCGGCGGTCTCGCGTTCACCCGCGAAGGCGACCTCCTCGTCGGGATCGGCGACCTCGAGTTCCGACAGATCGACCCACCCGGTCCCCAGGACCCGGCGTTGATGATCGGTGGGATCCTGAGGATCCCTGCGGCCGTGGTCGAGAACCCCGACGTGTCCTCCCTCCCGACGCCGAGGGACATGATCGCCCGAGGCCTGCGCAACCCATGGCGGATCAGCATCGATGACCGCACCGGCGACCTGTGGGTCGGCGACGTCGGGCTGGACACCTACGAAGAGCTCGATCGCATCCCGGCGGAGGACCTCGACGGAACGACGGTCACGAACTTCGGTTGGCCCTACCGAGAAGGCCCGGATGCCCAGCAGGGCACTCCCCCCCAGGACGTCGAGCTGGTCGATCCGGTCCACGCCCGCCGCCACGGCCCCGGGGTCTGCGGCATCGTGGGGGGGTTCACCTACACCGGTACGGCCGTCCCCGCCCTCGCGGGACGGTACATCTACGGCGATCTGTGCGGCGATCAGCTCCGGGCGCTTCATGTGGCCGACGACGGAAAGGTGTCTGGCGACCGGGCGGTGGCCGAGGTGACCGAGCCGATCGTGTCACTGGGCCAACGCCGTGACGGCGAGCTCTTCGCGCTCGGCTCGGCGGGTGGCCTGTACCGCATCGACAGGCCGGGATCAGGGGTCCGCCCGTCTTCGCAGGCCCCCTCGAGCCAAGCCACCACCACCACGATCGAACGCTCCCGCACCGACTGCGCTGGAGTGGTCGCCATCATGCTTCCCCTCGCCGACATCGGGAGCATGGACGGCGCCGAGCTCATCGCCGCCCTGGACAAGGCCAACCGGCAACTCGCCGAGGTGGTCCCCACCGTTCCGGACCACATCCGAGACGACGCACTCACCGTTCAGCGGGCCATGCGAGAGCTCACCGACCAGCTCGTGGCGTCGAAGGACGACCTCCAGGCGGCCGCCGGACCGCTCAGGGCCGAGCTCTTGGCCGGGCGAGGTGTGTTCACGGGGTTCCCGGACGCCATGGCCCGGATCGTCGACAGCGAGTGCGGGTGATCCGCTCGGCTTCGCGGTCCGACCCGAGCCTTCCCACCGTCGAGCCGTGACCACGGAGGACGTCGTCGTCGCATCAGGCGCGGTCACCCTGGCGCTCGCGCACCTGTGGCTCCTCCCGGTCAGGCCCCGTGCTGCACGAACCCTCCACCGAGCGCTTCGGACTGGGGCCAGGTCGATCGGCCGCGCCTCCGGGACCGGCGCGATCCTGCTCCGCCGCGTGGGGTCCGCTCGATCGGTCCAGCTGCTGGCCAGAGGCCTCGCCATCGGTCTGATCTGGTCGTTCACGCTATGGCGGCTCGTCACCCGAGGCGACCAGGTCACCGTCCTCGGCATCAACGACTACCCGCTGCACATCGAGAGCGCGCGGTCGCTCTCCCTGCTACCTCTGCACCTGAACGTTCCCGAGTTCCTCTTCCACCTGGCCGCCAGGGGCGGCCAGGTGGTCGTCGGTCCCCGTCTCGGACCCGTCGCCGCACTTGTGGGGTTCATCGCCATCACCTACATGTCTCTGGTGGTGCTGATGCGCGAGCCGTCACGCCACGAGGCCCAGGTGCTGCCACGCCGTACCGCCGAGCTGGTGGCCGCTGGCTACTTCTTCCTCGAGAGCCCGGTCCTCATCTTGTTGACGATCCACGCACTCTCGCCGACCACCCCGTTCTTCGCGGTCCACTGGTGGGGCAACCCAACGTTCGTGGCATCGCTTCCGTTCACCTTCCTGGCGCTTCCGCTCATCTCACGAGCGATCGAGTCATCCGAGCTCGGAACAGAACGGTGGGTGTCGCTGCGTGACCGCTGCACCCTCGCCCTCGTCGTGGTGCTGGGTACCCTCGCCAAGCCGACGTTCACGCTCGTGCTGCTCCCCGCCCTGCCCATCTACCTCATCGCCGTGCGACGGTGCACAGCCGTGACGTTCTGGCGTCTCGCGCGGTGGGCGGTGGCGCCCGTGGCGGCGGTGGTGCTCTGGCAGACCTGGTTCCTCGGGAGCGGGCAGTCCGGTGAGTTCCGGTCGGGCTGGACCATCGAGTTCTTCGTCGAGCCGATCTTCGGGTGGCATCGGATGGGCCCGGCCTTCTGGTCTCCGCTCGTCCTCGTACTGCTGGCGGCCTGGTCCAGCGCGGGCCGGTTCCTACGAGAGCGGTCGGTGCAGCTGGTGCTCGTGGCGCTCGGGGTCGCGCTCCCGCTGATGCTCACCGTCCGGGAGACCGGCGACAAGGCGGGTGTAGGCAACATGGCCGTCCCCACCCAGGCGTGCGTCTCCGTGCTGCTGGTTCTGGCTCTGCGCACGATCGCGTGGGAAGCCGTCGCCCTGTACCACCGCCCGTCGGACCGGTCCAGAGTGAGGCCGCTGTGGGTCTGGACAACGGGGGCTGTGGTGGTCGCCATGCTGGTGGCCGGCGGTTTGTCGCTGCTCGACGGCTCGGGGTTGCTGGATGTTCCTGCCGACTGGGAGCTCCAGTACCAAGGCACCTGAGTGCGCCGCTCGTCCTCCCGCTAGGAGTGCGCCAGGGGCGCGATCTCTGGCGCAGACCGACGCCGGGGAGCCGGGAGCAACGTCGAAGCCTGCTGCACCGCCACGTTGATCGCCTCGCTCGCCGGCGCCCGGCTCGAGCGGAGGAGCTTCTCGAGGTCCTCGGGGTCGGGCACGAAGCCGAGTCGCGGACGGTGGCTCATGACGTGGTGGCGCCGCGTGTAGCTGATGCTGCCGAGCAGGAACGCTCCGGAGATCGACCAGGGATGGGTGCGCATCATCCGGCGGAACCGACGGTTGCGGGCGCCGCGGGCGTTGAACGCCCGGTAGCTCTCCCAGAGCCCCTCGTGCAGCTGCTCGGGCGTCATGCGCTCGGGCTGGATGACCACGCTCAGCGCGTCGTATCGGCTCCAGTCGAGGTCGATGATGCGATCCTGCTCCCAGAAGTGGGCGAAGGTCTCGGTGCCCGGCAACGGCGTCAGCGCGGTGAAGTGGACGTTGTCCACCTCGATGTCCTCGAGGAAGCGACCGGTCTGCTCGAAGATGTCGGGCTCGTCGTGATCGAACCCGAAGATGACCCCGGTGGTGAGCCCGATGCCGTGCTCGTGCACCCGGGCGATCAGCTCCTTGAACTCGTGGGGCCGGTTCTTCTTGTTGGCCTCGATCAGGCTCTCCCGGGACATGCTCTCGAGGCCGACGCAGATGCTGGTGGTCCCCGCTCGGGCAGCCAGGGCGAGCAGCTCGCTGTCTCGCGCGATGCCGATCGAGGCCTGGCAGCCGATTCGCAGCTTCAACTTCGACCGGATGATCGCCTCGTAGAGCAGCTTGGTGTAGTCGGGGTCCGACATCAGGTCGTCGTCGTGGATGTAGACCGCGGTCCCGCCCGGGATCTGCAGCGGCAGGCGCGAGATGATGCGCAGCTCCTCCACGGCCCGTTCCGGGTCCATGTGCCGCATCCCCCGCCCGTTGATGCGGATCACCGAGCAGTAGCTGCAGTTGTAGCGACACCCGCGGGAGGTCTGGATGCCGTGGATCGGCGACCAGCGGTTCGGCCCGCTCGAGTACAGGTCGGCGTACTCCGAGATGGAGGGGGTGGCGTCCATGTCCAGCCACTCGCCCTCGTAGATCGGCTTCAGCGAGCCGGCGGCGACGTCGGCCAGCACCGTTGGCATCACCGCCTCGGCCTCGCCGGCGACCACGGCATCGGCGTGGCGGAGCGCCTCGCCTGGCATCAGCGACGCGTGGACCCCGCCCACGACCACCGGAACCCCCTGGGCCCGGTAGGAGTCGGCCAGCGCGTAGGCGCTCGGAGCCGTGGAGGTCCACACGGTGATCATCACGAGGTCCGGCCGACCCTCGGGGACCGCCTGGCACGTCTCGTCGACCGTGACGACGTCCCAACCGCACCGCCGGACCAGCGCCGCCAGCACGTAGATCGGCAGCGAACGCATCGAGAACGCCGACAGGTCGTCTCGCTGGCCGTGCTCGGAGAACCTGCCCCGAACGTTGGGGAACACGATGTAAGCGAGCATTCTGACCCCCGACCTCGGCCTCGACGCCCGAGCCTAACGTCGACCCTGGTCGCTCGCGCCGGATCTCATCGGCCGGGGCGTCACCCGTAGCGCCGATCCAGGGTGCGGCGGGCGACGAACTCCTCCGGGGAACCCGGTGCCAGCGCACCGAAGCCGAGGCGGCGGGCCACCTCGGGGGACTGGTCGTCCAGGGTGGTGGGGCCCAGCATCCTGGCCACGTCGAAGCGCTGGCGGATCCAAGGCTCGACCATCATGACGATCACCGATCGGCGCCAGTCATCGCCGCGGTTCAGGGTGCTGCGGTGGAGGATCCTCGGGTCGAAGTAGCAGACGTCGCCCGGGCCCCCGGTCACGAACGCCCTGGGCCCGTCCGAGGTCCGCTCGGCATCCTCGGAGAGGTGCGTGCCGACGACCATCTCGGTGGCGCCAGTCTCCTCGGCGAACTCGTCCAGCATGACCAGGGCGGCCAGGGCCAGTCGTCGGGTGGACCGACGGGGATCGAAGTCGTCGTGCAACTCCGACACCGGGCCCGAGCATCCCGACGGCAGGCACGAACTGGTGTAGGTGTAGACGATGGCGTCGCGGCCGATCAGGCCCTCGATCGGATCGAACAGCGGGTCGAACGCGAGGAGGTCGAGGAAGGCGCCACCGTGTCGCGCCGCGAACAGCAGCCGGCCGTACTGCTCGTCGCCCGGGGGGAAGAGGTCTCGTTCGAGGGCGAGGGCGTCGACCACCTCGGTGCGCAGCGCCTCGACCAGCGCCGCAGGGACCACCGAGCGCTCGACGCGGAAGCCGACCTCGTCCAGCGCGTGGCTCAGCCTGTCGACGTCGACCGCAACCGCACCAGCCATCCGACGGATCCCTACGACCGCCCGGCCGGGATGGCCGCCCGGTCGCCCTGGTCGCGCGCCCAGCCGACGACCTTGGCGAGGCCCTCGTTGAGCGGTGTGGTGGCACGCCACCCGAAGGCGCTGAGGGCAAGGCCGGCATCGGGAACGCGGCGGGGCACGTCGGGGACGTCCTGCGCCCACCGCTCGTCGAACTCGCGGAACACGATCGGCACGTCGGTCCCGACCGCCTCCTGCACGAGCTTGGCCAGCTCCAGGATGGTCCGCTCGTCCTCCGAGCCGAGGTGGACCACGGGCACCCGGCCGGCCGCGCCCCCCACCCGGACCAGTCCCTCCACCAGGTCGTCGACGTAGGTGAAGCACCGGGTCTGCGCGCCGGTGCCGTCGACGGTGATCGCCGCCCCCTCGACCGCGGCGGCCACCATCGCCGCCACGACGAAGCGGGGCTCCTGACCCGGTCCGTACACGTTGAACGGTCGCACGACCGTGGTGGGGCCTCCCCGAGCCCCCTTGCGCCCGAGGACCAGGTGCTCCGCAGCCGCCTTGGCGGTGGCGTAGCTCCACCGGTCCGACCAGGTGGAGCCGAGCACGCGCTCGGCATCCTCGGCCCACGGGACCGCGGGGTTCACCCCGAGGACCTCGCTCGTGGAGAGGTGCACCAACGGGGTGCGGGACCGACCGATCGCGTCCAGGACGCGCAGCGTGCCCGACACCGCGACGTCGACCGCCTCGACCGGGTCGGCGAGCAGGGCATCGACGCCGACGACGGAAGCGAGGTGGTAGATGACCGACGCTCCGGCCGTGGCCGGGCCCACCACGCGTGCATCACGCACGTCTCCCTCGACCCAATCGACGCCGTCCAGCGGCACCGGAGGTCGCCGATCGAGCACGCGCACGGCGTGGCCATCGGCGACGAGGCGTCGCACCAGGTTGGTCCCGATGAAGCCAGCGCCCCCCGTGACCAGCGCCACACCCGGCATGCACACCTCTCTCCGGCCGAGGCCCTGTTCAAGCGATGACGGACTTGCTGGCACGCGACTGTATCGACAAGCCGGGTTGCGAGGGCAGGGCGGGGCCACCGCCCGGTCGGGTCAGACGGGCTCGTCGACGTAGAACTGGCTCGCCCACCGCCGGAACTTCATGATGGGCCCGTCGGTGTCGGCGAGGCACGGCCGGGCCAGATAGGCCTTGTGCTCCCAGATCTCGAGGTCGTCGACCGCCAGGCGGTGGATCTGGTCCATGAAGGACTGCGCCATCCGCTCCGTGCCGGCGTCGTCGTCGGCGCGCCGGCACACGAACGTGAACCGGATCTCGGTGGACTCCTCGTCGATCGGGATGTTGCACCCGATGAGCCCGGTGTCGATGAGGCCGCGGAACCACGTCACCGAGAAGCCCGGGCCGTGGGAGTCGGTGTCGATCCGACCCTCCACCGGGCCCCACGGGGTGGGGAACGGCTGGCTGAGCCTCATGTAGCCGTGCGGACCGTCCCAGTGGGTGTCCACCACCTGGGCCAGGCGGAGGCCGTCTCCGGAGGACCCGACGTCGGCGCCGTACTCGACGAGGTGCTGCTGGATGTGGGCGACATCGGCGGCGGTCTCGCCCAGCTCCTGCCACAGGGCGTTGATGCGGGGGTGGTGGCGACGGACCGGGGCGGAGTACTCGGCCCCGCCGCCGAACTCGGCCAGTTCCGGGATCTCGTACGAGGGCGGCGCGTCGTTGGGGTGGTACCAGAACATCACCAACCCGTTGCGGACGATGGTGGGGTACGTGCGCTCGCCGTCCACATCCCGCACCTGGAAGCCACCGGCGGACGGGCTCACCGCCAGGTCTCGACCGACGTTGTGGGTGAAGTAGCTGCCCTCGGCCGGGACGTCCTCGGGCCAACAGACCTGGAACCAGCCGAACGGGATCGGGAAGGGGTAGCGGGCCACGGTATCGCTCCAAGGTTCGATGGCTCACGCCATGGTACTCCTCGGCCGAGCCGAGCGACAGGGCTGAGCGGGCGGAGGGGCAGGGTCACCGGCTCGCGCGCCAGGATGGTCCCCTCACGACCAGGAGCCACCATGAACCTTCGCGACCTGATCCTCGTCTCCGTCGACGACCACGTGGTCGAGCCCCCCGACATCTTCGACGGGCGCCTACCTGCTCGCTTCGCGGACCGAGCACCGAAGGTGGTCCGACGCGACGACGGGTCCGATCAGTGGATCTACGAGGATCGGCTGATCCCCAACGTCGGCCTCAACGCCGTGGCCGGACGACCCCCGGCGGAGTACGGGGTCGACCCGACGAGCTTCGCCGAGATCCGCGAGGGCGCCTACGACGTGCACCGCCGGATCGACGACATGAACGCGAACGGCGTCCTGGCGTCGATGAACTTCCCGTCGTTCCCGCAGTTCTGCGGGCAGATGTTCAGCAACTCCGACGACAAGGAGCTCGGCCTCGCTGTGCTGACGGCCTACAACGACTGGCACCTGGAGGACTGGTGCGGCGCCTACCCCGGGCGCTTCATTCCGATCGGCCTCATCCCCTACTGGGACCCCGCTCTCATGGCCGCCGAGGTGCGGCGGCTCGCGGCAGCGGGCTGCCACGCCGTCACGTGGTCCGAGAACCCCGAGAAGCTCGGGTACCCGAGCTTCCACAACCCGCACTGGGATCCGTTCTGGGCGGCGTGCGAGGAGACCGGCACCGTGGTCTGCATCCACATCGGCTCGTCGAGCCAGGTGACCATCACCTCGATGGAGGCGCCCATCACCACGATGCTGAACCTGACGGCGGTGGGCATCTTCCAGACCGCTGCCGACCTGCTGTGGTCGCCGGTGCTACGGCGGTTCCCGGGCGTGCGGTTCGCCCTGTCGGAGGGGGGCACCGGCTGGGTGCCGTACTTCCTGGAGCGCGCCGACTACGTGTACCGGCACCACCAGGTCTGGACCGGGTCGGACTTCGGCGACCAGCTGCCGAGCGACCTGTTCCGGGAGCGGTTCGCCACCTGCTTCATCGACGACCTCCACGGCCTGGAGAACCGGGCGCTGGTGGGGCTGTCGGGGATGTGCTGGGAGTCCGACTACCCGCACTCGGACTCCACCTGGCCGAACTCGCCGGAGATCCTCTGGGAGTCCCTGGAGCGCGCCCGGGTGCCCGACCACGAGATCGCCGCCATCACCCACGAGAACGCGTGCCGGATCTTCTCCTTCGACCCCTTCGCCCACCGAGAACGCGCCGCGTGCACGGTGGGCGCCCTGCGGGCCGAAGCCGCCGACGTCGACACGTCGCCACAGCCCCGCTTCCAGCGCTACGACCCACCCACCGAACCCCTCACGCTGCTCACGCTGCTCGATCGCGCTGCACACCCGCTGCTCGACGAGCAGCGCGCCGGCATCGAGGCCTCCGGAGGGTCCTGACCGCCGGGGCACACCCGCCGCGAGAGATTGCGCGACGGCGGCCGGCGCGCGGTTGACTGGAGCCATGAGCACCACCGAGGCCACCCCCGCTCTCGACCTCGACTTCGTCGATGCCGACGGACACATCGTAGAGCCGCCCTTCGGGCTCCAGCAGTACGCCCCGTCGGCGTTCCGGGACCGGATCTACCACCTCGAGACCGACGACCAGGGCGAGGAGTGGGTCGTGGTCGGCGACCAGCGCATGGCCGCCAACGTCTTCACCCTCTGCGGCGCCGGTGGGTTCTCCGAGGAGGAGCGGCTCCGATCGCACCGAGGCGAGCTGCGGTTCTCCGAGCTCCAGGGCGGCTGCTGGAACGTGGCCCCGCGCCTCGCCGACATGGACCGCGACTCCATCAACGAATCGGTGCTCTACCCCACCCTGCTGTTGAGCTTCCAGAGCCAGCACCCGCTCGACCTCGTCGTCGCCCAGTGCCAGGCCTACAACGACTGGCTCACCGACCACGTGGCCGAGAGCGGTGGTCGGCTCCACGGGGTGGCCGTGCTCCCCCAGCGCGACCCCGAGGCCGCCGCGGCCGAGATCCGCCGCGTGGCCGGCCGGCCCGGGATCGTCGGCGTCCAGGTGCGACCCAACCCCGTGGTCGACTGGAAGCCGCTCAACGACCCGGTCTACGACGTGCTCTGGCGAGCCGCGTCCGACGCCGGCCTCACCGTCGGCTTCCACCCGCTGATGTCCGCCGACCTGCCCGGCGCCGTCCAGGGGCTGCGCCTCGCCCACCTCGGCACCACCGAGGTCCCGGTCCAGGACGAGGCCGACATCGCCGTCGACAACATCTTCTTCACGCAGATGATCGGGAACCCGGTCGACATGATGAACACCCTCACGTTCATGGTGGCCGGAGGCGTGCTCGACCGCTTCCCCGACCTGCGGGTGGTGTTCCTGGAGACCAACGGCGGCTGGATCGTGCCGTGGCTCGAACGGCTGGACCACCACGCGCACATCTACGGGTGGGACGTGCCCTGGCTCAAGGAGGAGCCGTCGGCGATCTTCCGCCGCCAGTGCTGGATCAGCTTCGACGCCGACGAGTCCACCATCGCCTTCACCGCAGGCTCCCCGCTGGTGGGGCCCGACCGCATCATCTGGGCGACCGACTACCCGCACCCCGACGCCAAGATCCCGGGCATCACCGCCGAGCTGCGCGACTCGATCGCCTCGCTGCCGGCCGACCAGCAGCGCCTCATCGCCGGGGCCAACGCCCGGATGCTCTACGGCATCTGACCGACGGACACTCGGCACCGATGGCGCCTCCGCCCGATCTGGTGGTCCTGCTCGCGTCGCTGCGGACCGGGCCGACGACCTCCTCCGTGCTCGAGCTGCTGCGGTGGCTGGGGGAGCACCGGCCCGAGCTCGCCGTGCGGGTCGTCAGCGCGAGCGGCGGGGGTGAACCCGGGACGCTCGCGGGGTCCACCGACGTGGTCGTACTCGACGAGCGCCCCGCGGCATCGGTGGCACGTGGGCTCCTGCGCGCCTCCCAGTCGCGCCCGGCCGGGCTGGTCCGCAGCACCGACACCCGCCGCGTCCTACGGACGGGGGCGGTGCCCGTGCTCGTCGACATCGCCGCCGGCCGCCTGCTCAACTGGCTCGACCCCGAGGCGGGCCCGGTTGTCGCCGTCGCCCACCCCTCCGGCACGGCGTGGTCCGACCTCGACGAGCAGGACCGGATCGGGATCGAACGTCGTGCGGCGGCACGCGTCGACGATCTCCACCTGCAGCCCACCGACGGGCTGGACGCCTCGCCAGGTCTGAGCGCACGGCTGCGCCTCGCGCTCGCCGAGCGACTCGGCCTCGATCCGGACGCACCGCTCGTCCTCTTGAGCGGCCTGCCCGGGGAGCCGATCCCACCCGACCCCGTGCTCGGCGCGGTGTGGACGCTCGTCGAGCGCCACCCCGGCCTGCACGCGATCTGGAGCCTTCCGCACGCCGACCTGGCGGAGAGCTCGGTCTCCCGCCACCTGGCCGACGCCGGGCTGGCCGGAGTGGTGCACCTGGCGCCGGCATCGCCGACCACGTGGCAGACGGTCGCGGCCGTCGATGCCGTCGTGGCCGCCACCGACCCGGATCCAGCGGGCGTCGCCGCACTCTCGGCCGCACTGGCGCCTGAGCGGACGACGTCGTGGGGACCGGACGATCCGGTCGGTCCCGCCACGGTCGACCTCGTGACCGCGGTGCTCCCGGGAGGGGCGTCGTGGCTCGCCTCGCCGGAGCGGTGGCTGGCCGCGGTGGAGGGACCGCGCCTGCTCTCGCGCCTGGGCTTGGACGCCAGGGCATAGCCTGAGGTCTTGCGCCACAACCCACTGCGCTCCTTGCTGTCGCGGCACCAGCGCCAGGACCCGGTCCTCGGCGAACTGCCGGGCGAACCGCCGGGCGAGGCCCTGGTCGACGCGGGACCGGTGGAGCGGGAGGTCGCCTGCCGGGCACCGTTCACGTCGCTGCACATCGACCAGTTCGGCGACGCGCGACCGTGCTGCCAGAGCTCCCGGGTCCTCGGCAACGTGGCCGAGCACACCCTGAGCGAGATCTGGACGGGGGAGCCGGTCGCCGAGCTCCGCGAGGCCATGGAGCGGTTCGACCTGGGTCTGGGCTGCGAGCACTGCGAGTGGGCCGGGCGGCGCGGCCGCGAGGTCACCTACGCCACGCGCTTCGATCGCGATCGCCTGCCGCCGGAGGGCGCCGGCCCCACGCGCTTGGAGCTGGCGCCGTCGAACGCCTGCAACCTCCAGTGCGCCATGTGCAACGGGGACTGGTCGTCGTCCATCCGGCTGCACCGCGAGGGCCGCCCGGCCCTTCCACGGGTCTTCGGCGACCGCCAGCTCGCCGAGGTGGCCGAGCTCGCCCCCGGCCTCGATGAGATCCACCTCTTCGGCGGCGAGCCCCTGCTCATGCCCGAAGCGCTGCGCCTCCTCGAGATCGCCGCCGAGACCGACACGCGCTGCGTCATCACCACCAACGGGAGCGTGCTCACGCCGCGGGTGGAGGCCCTGCTCGACCGTCCGGGCGTCGACCTGGTGGTGTCGGTCGACGGCACGAGCGCGGCGGTGTACGAGCCCATCCGCCAGGGCGCCAGCTGGGATGTGCTCCAGGAGCACCTCGATCGGTTCATCGAGATCGCCGACCGCCACGGCAACACGGTCGACCTGGCCCACTGCCTGATGACGGCGAACTGGCACGAGTTCCCCGACCACCTCCGGTGGGCGGCCGATCGGCTGCTCGCCGTGTACGTCAACGACGTGCTGTCGCCGGTGGAGCTGAGCCTGCACCACCTCACGCCCCCGGAGCTGGTGGTGGTCATCGAGTCGCTGCGCGCCCGCCAAGGCGAGATCGAGGATCTGCCGCCGTCGTGGCGGACCACCTGGGCCCTGGCCCTGGAGCGCCTCGACCAGACCCTCGCCGACGGCACCTCGGGGGCGCGCCACCCTCACCTGGGCCAGCTCTCGGCCAGCACGGACGACGCCGACACCGGCGGTGGCACCGACCACCGCGCCGACCCCGACAGCTTGACCGAGCGGCTGCGGGCCCGACTGCACGACCCCCTCGCCGAGGTGGAGCTCGACCTCGGGCCCGACCTCGTGGTGCAGGCGGCACGGACGGCGGGCGAGCTGGACCGGTTCGACCTGGCGGACCTGGATCGCCTCGTGGGGATGATGTCCGCCGAGATCCAGACCCTGCTCGAGCGGGCCGACCGTCCCGACGCGCGCGCCGTGCGGCGATGGGACCGCGACACCGCCGTCGAGGAGCGCCGCTACGACGGCACCGAGGGCCCCGTGTCGGAGCGGCGGACCATTCGGGCCGACGCGTCCGGGATCAGCCTGCGCTTCGAGTACTGGCTCCCACCCACCGAGGCGGACGTGGAGGCCGACCTGCGCGCCGCTTGCCGCGACGAGCACCTGGTGTCGTTCGCGATCGACGCCGCCGGCACCCTCGTGGCCATCGGGCCCGAGGACCTGGCCCACGAGCTCGGCCTGCGGACCGACCTCGGGATCCCCTGCCTCGCGCCGACCGACCTGCTCCTCCCCGAGCGCAGCGAGCTGGCGCCCACCTTCACCGCCGAGGAGCTGGAGCCCGGCCTCGTTGCCGTCGAGCTTCGCTGGCCCGACGGCCACCACCTCGTGGCCGTCGCCCGTTCGAGCTCGGCGGGGACCGTCGTCCGCCTCGGACCGGCCCGCTGACGCGAGTCAGGCCCGGGCCCGGAGGCCCACGGCCACCGGACGCCCGCGGGCGTCGTCGAGCCAGGTGCGCACCTGCTCCAGGAAGTTGGCGTACTGGGCGTGGTTCCAGGCGGCAGCGGTGGACGCCTGCTCGTCGAAGCGCTCGGCGGCGAGCGTGGCGTGGATCGACTCGAGCTCGGCGGCCGGCAGGGTGCGAAGCGACATCTCGGCCGGCTTGATCACCGTGTTGAACGACAGGTGCAGGTCTCGCTCGTCGCAGAACCGCACGATGTCGGCCATCTCCGACCAGGTCTCGCGCATGGGGTTGGTGTTGATCGTGACCAGCCCGCCGTTGGGCTTCACCAGCTCGCGGAAGGTCTCGATGTTGGCGAGGAGCGTGGCGTGGTCCGACCCGATCCGGATGGACTCGTAGCGCTCGGGGCGCAGCGACTCGAACGAGATGTTGATCTGCACGGTGGCCCGCTCCAGGAGCCGGCGGACCCGGTCGTTGAGGGTGGAGCCGTTGGTGGACACGTCGATGCGGAGGTCGGGGCGGAGCTCGATGATCCGGTCGCAGATCTTGTGCATGATCGGGTGCAGCAGCGGCTCGCCCCCGCTGAAGCGCACCTGGGCCAGGGTGGGGATCAGCTCGGCCACCTGGTCCACGAAGGTGTCGTCGTAGGGCACGTCGAGCGGCGGGAGGTGCTCGCGGTTGCGGCGGATCTTCGACGACAGCTCCCCCGTGCACATCACGCACTCGAAGTTGCACAGGTTCGACAGCTCGAGCTCGAGGCTGGTGGGCCAGTCGATGATGGCCGGATCGCGGTCGTAGATCGCCGCGAGGGGGGCCACCCCGGACTCGATGTCGTGGTGGCACCGGCCGCAGGGCCCGGGGAAGCGCTGGTCGGCGAGGGCCTCACGCAGCTTCGTGAACGTGGGGCCGGTCCAGATGTCTCGGATGGAGCGATCCGGGCTCCACCGCTCGCCCATGTCGCCGAGCTGGATCCAGCACGGTCCGACCTTTCCGCTGGCGGCGAAGTACAGGTTGGAGAACGGCGCGTTGCAGATGCCCGGGCGGTGGGGCGTGTGGCGCTGGGCGTCGTACGCGGCCAGGACCGGATCGCCACCGCGCCCGCGCCGCAGCAGGGCCCGGAGCCCGGTCACGCACGCCCTCCGGCGGCCGGCGTGAGGTCGGCGTCGGTGGCGAGCAGGATGCGCAGCTCGTCGGCCGACGAGCCGGGCCCGGCGATGGACCGGAACTCGATGGGCGCGTGGTCGCCGCCGAAGGTGACGTTGGACGTGACCACGCTGCCGTGGCTGACCACCTCGGGCTCCGACGGCGTGCCGAGGGATGCCCCCAGGCGCTCGGGGAGCTCCTCGAGCGGCCGGCCCACCCAGCTCTGGGGCTGGAGCGGCTTCGCCCAGCCCGCGGCGCCGCCCGC